>CACZBB010000083.1 GCA_902779245.1 uncultured Lachnospiraceae bacterium
GTCCTGCGGAGCGTCATATTCCTCAAGCTCCAAGGACGCCTGCGCCCCGTTCAGGTACGCGTTCGGCCGGGCAGCGCTTTCTCTTCGGCGGCTTTCCCTGGGCATATCATCCTCGGGAAACTCGTCCAGGATCCGGAGATTGTCTCTCGAGCGCTCACGCCGCGCCCGGTCTTCCCGCGCCAGCGCCTCCTCGCGCTGCCGCCGGACGGCATCCTCCTCGCGCGTCCGTCTTCTTTCCTCGCGGCGCGCGGCGGCACTCTCCGCGGCCGTTCTTCCGCGGTCGCGGATTGTCCCGAAGACGGAATGCCGGGTCAGGAAGAGGAAGCAGATGACGATCCCGACGATGGTCAGGATCCACGCGCCGATATAGCCGAAGGCCAGCGTAAAAAGATGCACGAGAAGTCCGCCGAGGAGACCGCCGCCCGTCCGCTCCGCGGCGGAGAGGCGGTAATACTGGCCCGGATCCTGCTGAAATCCGTAGCTTCCCTGGGTGATCAGCTGCAGCAGGGCACAGACTCCTATGAAGAGCAGAAGCATGAGCGGGATCTTCTGCCGAAGCTGCGGATTCCCGCGGTTGGCGAAAATGAAGATCATCGCCGCGAAAAGGCAGGCCGGAAAAATGTAGTTCATGATCCCGAACAGCCCGAAGAAAAACGAGCTGACCGCCGTGCCTACCGTTCCGCCGATGCCGAGATTCCCGACAAAGAGAAGGACGCAGACGGCAAATGCGAGGATAAAGAATATTTCGTTGAGGAGGGTGCCGTCGTCCTCCGGAAGAACCGGCGGCTTCTGCCGCGGTTCGGCTGCCCTTGTCCTGGGCTTTTGGCTGCGTGCTTTCGTGTTCCCGGATTTTCTGCCGGCGGAGGCCTTGCCTCCCGCCTTTCTGCCGGAGGCGGAGGTCTTTTTCACCGACCGGGAGGCGGTCTTAGAGGCAGCTGTGCCCGCGCTCTTCTTTTTTACCGATCCCTTTTTTTCCGCCATGAAAAAAACTCCTTTTACCGTTAACGATATCGTTACCCATGAAAGGCAAATCCGGCCAGGATGGCCGCCGTCCCGAGCAGAACGCTCAAAACAGCCATATGCCTTGCCTTCACCATTTTCGCTCTATGGAGCGCCCAGTTTGAAAAATACGTGCCGGCCAGGATCGTCACCGCGAGCCCGAGGAATGCCAGAAGGATCTCGCGGAACCCCAGAGGCCCTGCCGTCCCCGAAAGAAGAACCGTCAGCAGCGCGCCCGGTGTCGCGAGAAGATAACAGAGCGCGGAAAAACGCTGAGCGGTCTTCCGGTTAAAGCCGATGATCGTCCCGAATACAAAGAGAACGCCCAGCACGGAGATTCCCGGAAAGATACCGGCGGCCAGAAGAACGCCGGCGATGGCTCCGTACCAGACCTTCGTGTTTCCCGGAAGGCGGCTGCGGATCTTCAGCTTACCGCCGACGAGAAAAACGACCGTCATAATCAGAAACCCGATGCCCGCGTAAAGCGGGGACCCGAACCCCCGGACCGCCAGCGGCCGCAGAACCAGCGCAATCGGCAGCGCGACCGCGAGCGCAAGGGCCGCCATGGCGGAAAAGCTCTGATGGTTCGTTTCGAAAACCTTCCGGGGCTCAAAAGTCTCCTGCCGGAGCCGGGCTCTCAGAAGCCCGCGAAGATTCGAAAACGACGAGGACAGCGTCAGCGCCAGCTCTCCCGGCATCCGGAGAAGATCACTTTTTATATAGATGAAAAGCAGGATGGACGTCCCAATATGAAAGAAGACACAGTACAGAAGTCCCGTGTCTCCGATCGAAAAGAGTCTTCCAAAAACCGCCTGGATCCCCTCCAGGCTCATCGGCAGAAAGCCGAATACGCCCTGAAGGAATCCCAAAAGCAGGATGAGCAGGATGTCCATAGTCCTCCTAGTACCCGTCGTTTCCGGCCGCTTGCGACCGGAAACGCGCGCTCGTTACAATCAATCTTCGTCCCAGTTATGGTAGACGTTCTGAACGTCGTCACTCTCGTCGAGGAGATCCAGGATCCTCTCCAGAGCGTTCACGTCCTTTTCATTGGTCAGCTTGACATAGGTCTGCGGGAGCTGGGTCACCTCGGCCTCGGCCAGGGCGATGCCCTTATCCTTAAGGGCCTTTTCGACCTCGTAGAAGGCCTCCGGAGAGGTGATGACCTCGTAGTGATCCTCCTCCTCGCGGAAATCCTCGGCCCCGGCGTCCAGAGCCTCCATCATCAGGTCGTCCGATTCCATCGGGCAGTCTTCCTTATCGATCAGGATCTGGCCTTTTTCGTCGAACATGAAGGAAACGCACCCGGGCGTTCCGATGTTGCCGCCGCCCTTCGTAAAGGCCGCGCGGACGGCCGCGGCCGTGCGGTTCTTGTTATCCGTCAGCGTCCGGACAATGATCGCGATGCCGCTCGGACCGTAGCCCTCGTAGACAATGGTCTCATAGTTCGCCCCGTCTCCGGCGCCGGCGGCCTTCTTGATACCGCGCTCGATGGTATCGTTCGGCATGTTGGCGGCCTTCGCCTTCGCGACGACCTGGGCCAGCTTGAAATTGTTGTTCGGATCCGGGCCGCCTTCCTTGACGGCGACCGCGATCTCACGGCCGATAATGGTAAAAATCTTGCCCTTGGCGGCGTCGTTCTTTTCTTTCTTGTGCTTGATATTGGCAAATTTTGAATGTCCTGACATCTTTTTTCTCCTTCATCCTCTCCGCAAGGGCGGGTCTTTTAATTTTTCTATAATAGCATTCTTTTTTTTTATCCGCAAGACCGAGAAAAGCCTGCATTGTATAGAAATTAATACATTTTCAGAAAATTACCTGCGGAAATCCCCGTCAATCCGTGTAAATCCTCGGCACGCGTTTTCCGATGCCGCAGGCAAATTCATAGTTGAAGCGCCCGGAGAGGCTGCCGAGCTCTTCCATGGAGAGAACTTCGCCGCCCTGGCGTCCGAGCAGGATGACCTCGTCTCCCGTCTTCGCCTCCGGAACCGCCGTGAGGTCCACCATAAACTGATCCATACAGACGCGGCCGCGGATGGGCACGCGCTTTCCGCCAACGAGGACCTCGCCCCGGTTGGACAGCCTGCGGGGATACCCGTCCGCGTAGCCGACCGGAACGGTTCCGATGCGGGTCGGACGTTCGGCGGTCCAGGTTCCGCCATAGCCGACGGAAGCTCCGGCGGGGATTTCCTTAACATAGACCAGGTGGCTCTGAAGGGACATGGCCGGCCGGAGCGGAAAGCTTTCCCGCTCGACCTCATCGGAAGGCCAGAGGCCGTAGAGCGTGATGCCTGCCCTCACGAGGTCGTAGTTGGCCTCCGGAAGGCGCAGGATCCCGGCGCTGTTGGAAATATGCCGATACGGAATATGCACATTTTCGCGTTCAAGAAGCTTTAAAAAATGCGCGTAGCGCTCGATCTGCGCATAGGCCGGGCTTTTGTCCCTCTCATCCGCCCTGGCCAGATGCGTAAAGACCCCCATCACCTGCAAATGCGGCATTTGCGCGATTCTGGCGGCGGCTCTGGCGGAAGCTTCGTTATCGGCAAAGCCAATCCGCCCCATGCCGGTGTCCACCGCCAGGTGAACGGGCGCTTTTTTCCATAGCTTTCCGGCCGTCTCGTCGAGAAGCCGGGCCGATTCCTCCTCGAAGATGCAGGCCCAAACATCATTTTTCACCAGCAGCTCATAGTTTTCGGGAAACGCGTAGCCAAGCAGCATCAGAGGCTTCCGAATCCCGTTCTCCCGAAGCTCCAGGGCCTCCTCGGGCGTAGCGACCGCGTAGCCAAACACGATCGGCTCCTCCTCCAGCATTTGGGCGATCCGGAAGGCCCCGTGCCCGTAGCCGTCCGCCTTGATGACCGCGATCATCTTCGTCCCCGGGCGAAGCCGGCTCTCCATCGCCCGAACATTTGCCAGAATCGCCGAAAGATTGATCCGCGCACAGATTCTCTGATACATCTCTGAACACCTCCGCTACTTACGCTAAGGATCTGTTACAGAATTATTCGTTACAAGTCATTCCCGTGCCAAACACTCGCCCTAAAGGACTAGCTGCGCGTCGCTGTTTGGCACGGGTCCGTGACATAAATCAGCCTGTATGTGAACTATAAAATTATAGTTACCGTCCGGGCGCTTTAGAAATCCGCGCCCAAAACCTTACGGAAGGCTTCCGGCAGATACTCGCAGATATCCATCGCGGTCATACTTCTCCGGCCCAGAACGCCGGCGGCCAGCTCCCCGGCCAGGCCGTGGAGGAAGGCCGCCGCCGGTCCGGCATTTCTCTCCTTCACGCCCTGTGCCAGAAGCCCGGCGAGGATTCCCGTCAGCACGTCCCCGCTTCCGGCCGTGGCCATTCCGTCCGTCCCGGATCCGTTGATAAAAAGCCGTCCGTCCGCGGCGATCACCGTCCGCGCGTCCTTCAGAATCACCCGCGCGCCTCGCTCTCCGGCAAGGGCGTCCGCCCGGTGAAGCCGGTCCTCGACGATCTGCTCCGCGGGCAGATGCAAAAGCCTCGACATTTCCACGATGTGCGGCGTCAGGAACGTCCCCTTCGGAAGCAGGGAAAGCAGGTCATCATGCGCCGCAAGCAGGTTCAGCGCATCCGCGTCGAGGATGAGCTGTGGACGCTCCGGCAGGTTCGGATATTCCAAAAGAAGTGTGCGCAGAAGCTCATACGCCTCAGGTCCGGTCCCCAGCCCCGGGCCGGCCGCAAGGACATTGCCGAAGGGCAGCGCCTCACTGACCGCCTCCGAAGCATTTTCCGCTTCATAGGTCGTAAGCAGGGCTTCCGGCACCCTTGTCTGCAGGATTTCCCGGTTGCAGGCAGGCGTTATGACTTTGACCATCCCCGCGCCGGCGCGAAGGGCGGACCGGGCCGCCATGACGGCCGCCCCGGCCATGTTTTTTGCGCCGGCAAGAAGAACGACCTTTCCGAAGGTGCCCTTATTTCCGGAAACCGCGCGCTTCGGGAGCAGGGCCGGAAGGTCCTCCGGCTCCAGAAGAACAATCGGCGGCTTTTCCGAGATGACTTCGTAATAGTTTTTCTCCTTGGTGATGTCGTCCAACATGGACATCGGGCCGGGGCGGGTGGAAATTCCGATATCCACGATGCGGACCTCGCCGGCATACTGCCTTCCCGGATCGAGGAAGAGCCCGGGTTTTCCGCACTGCATGGCCACGGTGATGTCCGCGCGGACAGCATTTCCGAGGACCTGGCCCGTATCCGCCAGAACGCCGGAGGGGATGTCCGCCGCCGCCACGCGGCCCGGGGCCTCGTTCATCCGCCGGATCGCCTCGGCAAAATCACCGGCGGGCTCGCGGCACAGCCCGATCCCGAACAGCGCGTCGATGTACACGGCGGCGTCCCCGGCAATGGCGCCGCTGCCGTAAAAGACCGGAACGCCGAAGTTTTCCGCCAGCCGGAGCTCCATGCGGAGGGCCCGCGAAAGCCGGTCCCGGCTCCCGATCACAACGACCTCCGCGCGGATTCCACGATTTCGAAGGATCCGCGCCGCGGCCGCGCCGTCCCCGCCGTTGTTACCGATGCCGCAGACAGCCACGACAAGCCCCTGCCCGGGCGCCGGAACGGTCCGGTCAAGAAGCTCCCCGGCGGCGTCGGCCACCGCAAGCGCCGCGCGCTCCATCAAAACCGCGGACGGAACGCCGAGATCCTCCATGGTATGCCGATCCAGCTCCTGCATATCCGAGGTAAATTGTACCAATTTCATAGCTGCTCACTCCCTCCCGATCACGAAGTCGCCGCAAGTGTATACGAACAAGCGCCTAAGAAGGCAGACAACACTTTCGGCAGTCATCTGCCATCATACGCCCCCTGAATGCGAAATGCAAGTGCAACCGACACGCATTAAACCCGGGCGCGTTCCGGAAGCCGGGTTGTTACTGTTCACTCCGTTCACAGTAACGAAGGCATTCCG
The DNA here is from genome assembly GCA_902779245.1 of uncultured Lachnospiraceae bacterium. GTDB lineage: Bacteria > Bacillota > Clostridia > Lachnospirales > Lachnospiraceae > Chordicoccus. The sequence continues at coordinate 5,931 of CACZBB010000083.1, forward strand.
CAATTAAATCGCCCTTTGGACGATGGCGGAATGCAGATCCGCGACACATTATAGTTCTGTGGTTTATACTCGGGCTGTTTTATATCTCCAGCCCGCAGCCGGACAGCGACGCGCAGCTAGTCCTTTAGGGCGAGTGTCCGGCTCGGTTGTGAACAGTAACGCCGGGTTTCACCTTGAAAAACAGAGCTGTATGCCTTATACTACAAGCGGACAAATCAACATTTTCAAAAAATGACAGGAAGGGCGGACCGCCATGCTGCTTAACGTTACGAAAGTCTCCAAAGCCTTTCCGGGAAACGAGGTTCTCCGGGAAGTATCCTTTCATATGGAAGAAAAAGAAAAAGCGGCGCTTGTCGGGATCAACGGCGCGGGAAAATCAACGCTTTTAAAGATCATGATGGGCGAGCTTCCCGCCGATGACGGATCGGTGACCTTTGCCAAAGACCTCTCCGTCGGGTACCTTGCGCAGCATCAGGAATTCTCGGCGAATTGCGGGATCTTCGAGGAGCTTATGGCCGTGAAGGGAGACGTGACGGAGCTGGATGCAAGGATGCGCGCCTCCGAGAAACGCATGAGCGGGCTTTCCGGGGCGGCGCTGGAGGATGAAATGGCCGCCTATGCAAGAATGCAGGAGGCTTTTGAGCGGAAAAACGGCTATGCCGCGCGGAGCGAGGTCACCGGGATCTTAAAAGGCCTCGGCTTTACGGAGGATGAATTCGACAAGCCGGTGCAGACCCTCTCCGGCGGCCAGAAGACTCGCGTCGCCCTGGGCCGCCTTCTTCTTACGGCCCCGGACCTCATTATTCTCGACGAGCCCACGAACCACCTTGACATGCACTCCATCGAGTGGCTGGAGACCTGGCTCGTGAACTACCGCGGCGCGGTCCTCATCGTCTCCCATGACCGGTATTTCCTAAACCGTGTCGTGACGAAGGTTTTTGAATTGTCCGGCGGACGTCTCCGAACGTACACCGGCAATTACGATGCCTACAGCCGAAAGAAGGAGGAGCTCCGCCACGCGGAAATGCTGGCCTATCTCAAAGCCGAGGCGGCCCGTGCCCACGAGGAGGCGGTCATCGCGAAGCTCCGCCAGTTCAACCGCGAGAAATCCATTAAGCGCGCGGAAAGCCGCGTGAAAAAGCTCGACAAGATGGAGATGCCCGAGCGGCCGGAGGAGGATCCGGAGGCGATGCGCCTGACCTTCTCTCCCGCCCGCGAGAGTGGCAAGGATGTTCTGGAGGCCGGGGGCCTTAAGAAAAGCTTCGGAAAGACCCTTCTTTTCGAGGATCTCGGGTTCCTGCTTCAGAAAGGCGAGCGGGCCGCGCTCATCGGCATGAACGGTACCGGCAAATCCACGCTCCTGAAGATCCTGACCGGCCGGATCGAGGCCGATGCCGGGTATTTTACGCTCGGGGCCAATGTCGAGATCGGCTATTACGATCAGGAGATGCAGAATCTCGCGATGGAAAAGACCATTTTCGAGGAGCTGCAGGACGCGTATCCGTCGCTGAACAACACCCGGATCCGCTCGGTGCTCGCGGCCTTCCTCTTTACGGGCGAGGACGTTTTCAAGCGCATCGGCGACCTTTCGGGCGGCGAGCGGGCCCGCGTATCCCTTGCGAAGCTCATGCTCGGCAACGCGAACCTGATCCTCCTCGACGAACCGACCAACCACCTCGACATCGAGTCCCGCGAGATCCTCGAGAGCGCCCTTAACAGCTACACCGGCACCCTCCTCTTCGTCTCCCACGACCGTTACTTCATTAACCGTGTCGCGACGCGCATTATGGATCTCACCAGCCGACAGCTCCTCTTCTACGGCGGCAACTATGATTATTACCTCGAAAAGAAGGAAACCGTCGAAAACGCGTATCTGACGAATGCCGCTGCCGCGAGTGAGAAGAAGCCCGCGGAGAGCCGTCAGGACTGGCAGGCCGCCAAGGACGAGAAGGCCCGCGTCCGCAAGCGCGAAAATGATCTGAAGAAGACGGAGGCCCGGATCGAAGCCCTGGAGGCCGAGGATGCCGGGATCGACGAGCAGTTCAACGATCCCGCCGTCTCCTCCGACCCCGAAAAATGTCTTAGCCTCGGAACGCGAAAGACCGAAATTGCCGCCGAGCTCGAAGTTCTTTACGAAAAGTGGAGCGAGCTGACGGAATGACCTCCGTCAGCTCTGATAGGACTCGATGATACAGCTTTTCTTGCAGAAGCAAATGCCGTAGGATTTCACGCTGAAAAAACCGTCGTTTAAGACGCCTTCTTCGTAGCGCTGATCGCGGATCTGGTCAAAGGCTTCTTTTAAGCCGCCCTGCATCTCCGTGAATTTTTTCCGGGTCTTGATCTCGAAGATGATCGCGGGATTTTTGGGGCGGCGGGGCTCCAGCACGATGTCCGGCCGCCCGTTCCCCTCCTCGCGGTTCGACCGCGGCTCATAGCCCGGCACGCCGTAGAGGAGCGAGAGGAAGAAGCCGTGGTAAAACGACTCGCTGCTGTCGAAGGTGCTGATGCATTTGTCCAGTAAATCGG
>CACZBB010000084.1 GCA_902779245.1 uncultured Lachnospiraceae bacterium
TTGTCGCTGACCTGCGTTTCACAGAAAACAGTCCACCGGACTGTTTTCTGTACGCTGAGGCGTGCCATCGCCCGCAGGGCGATTTTATTGCAAAACGCCATCGTTTCTGGTCACCGTGTGACCAGAAACGAAACCCAGCTTTCGGTCAGTGTCCGCCGGAAAGCAGCACGCGAAGGTCCGTGTTCATGAACCCAAGCTGCGGCGCGATTCCGGCCCAGTTCATGTAAAAGAAAACGATTCCCAGAATGATCAGAAAATTCCCGATCACCTTGTTCTTCGTGATGCCTTCCCGGAAGAAAATATAGCTCAGGATGACCACCCAGATATTGGCAATGGATTCCATGACCGGGCCGTTCTTGTAATCGACCCCCATCCGGTAGGCAAACATCGACAGGCCCATGCCGACGAACATCAGGCCGTAGCCGGCGATGACCTTAAGATTGAGATACTCCTTAATAAAGCTTTCGTGGGGCTCCTGCGCGGCTTTTTTCAGCAGCACCTGCGCGAACGAGGCGACGGTGGCCGAAGCGGCAATCAGCAGGATCCACGGACTGATATCACTTCCCAGCATCTTTATTCACCAACATAATCCCTGCAAATATGACGACGACACCCAGAAGGTTCGTCAGTGTGATCTGTTCCTGGAAAAGCAGCACCGCCCAGATCATCGACCAGAAGATGGCAAATGCCCGGTTGGCGTAGGCGATGGAGAGGTCGAAGCGCTTAATGATCTGCTGCCAGACGATGGCGTAGACCCCCAGGTCCACGACACAGAGCGCGACCCAGAAGAGGCCCCAGAAGGACAGCAGCTCATGCTTCGCGGCCATCTTCATGCAGATGCCCGAGCCCGTATAAATGATGACGCCCAGCTGGATCGCCAGAATTGAGAGCAGCGTCAGGCGCCGGCCGGGCTTTCCGGCTGTATTCTCGGTGGACATGTGTCTTTTTCCTTCCTTTCATCTTTGAGTACCGTGACCGCCCGTCACGATCCGCGCATAGCTTCGCGCTTTTGCCATGCTCTCTCTATCATACCATATTTTTTCAAAAAGACAAACACTTACATAAATTCTTAATAAAACCCTGAGAAAGAGGGCTGTTCACGATAACGAAACCGGAAACTATTTAGACATTTTTACATGTAGTTTTGACACCCGCGTAAAAATATGTTATGATACTCGTATCGCTGCGAAGGAGCGTTTTCCGGACTGGTTTTTCGCCCCCACAGGCAGCCGAATTTTCCCGTGCGCGGGGAGAAACGCGCGTCATCATTTCCTATAAAGGGGAGGAGAACATGTCTGAACTGATCGAAAAAGCTGCAACTGAAGAACTCGCTGCCGACGCGGCTGCCGCAACGGAAGCCGTCACGGAAGCCCCCGCCGCGGAAGCCGTCACGGAAGCTGCCGCTCCGGCCGAAAGCATGGCCGACTACAAGAGCGAGCTGGATTCTTCCATGCGCACCCTCAAGGTGGGCGACATCGTGGACGGCACGGTGGCCGGAATCTCCGACAGCGAAGTGACCGTGGATCTCGGCTACTATGCCGAGGGCGTCATCCGCTTCGCCGATTATTCCGCGGATCCGGCATTTTCCGTCAAGGAGAGCGTTAAGCCCGGCGACGCCGTTAAGGCTGTCGTGCTGCGCCTGGACGACGGACACGGCAACATCCTCCTTTCGAGGAAGAACGCCGTGGAAGCCCTTGCCTGGGAAAACCTTAAGGCGATGGAAAACGAGAAGACTGTCACGGACGTCAAGGTCGCGGAAGCCGTCAAGGGCGGCGTCGTGGCGTATCTTGACGGCGTCCGCGCGTTCATTCCCGCCTCCAAGCTGGCTCTGGAGTATGTCGAGGACCTTACGACCTTCGTCGGCCAGACCATCCCGGTCCGCGTCATCCAGGCAGAGCGTGAAGGCAAAAAGCTCGTCCTCTCCTCCCGCGACGTTCTCCGCGAGCGCCGCAGGGAAGACAAGGCCCGCCGGGTCGGGAGCTTCGCGGTCGGCCTCGTCACCGAAGGCACCGTCGAATCCCTCCAGGACTACGGCGCATTTGTCAATCTCGGCGACGGCGTGGACGGCCTCGTCCATGTCTCCCAGATTTCCAGCAAAGGCCGCGTCAAGCATCCGAAGGATGTCCTTTCCGTCGGCGACAAGGTCAAGGTCAAGGTCATCGGCAACAAGGACGGCAAGATTTCGCTGTCCATGAAGGCCCTCGATGACAAGGCGCCGGAGACCCGCCCGGAACCGGAAGAAAAGATCGTCCTTCCGAAGGTCGAAAAGATCTCCACCAGCCTTGGCAGCCTCCTCAAGGGCTTCAAGTTCGACTAAACCGCAGATTTCAAAAGCAGGCAGGGAATACCCTGCCTGCTTTTTTTTCACACACATTGACAATCCGCGCTCGCAAACCCGGCAGCATCGTTCACACCCGAATCGGACACGGCGGCTTTGCTGACCGACGACATAAGTAAGGTAGGAAATCTTGATTTCCGTTACCGAACTTATACAGAGTAAATCTCCATGCGCTGGCGCGCGCCACCACGGGGTATTATTTCGTGTACGCGCATGTCGAAATACCTGAATTTAATCGCCCTTCGGGCGATGAGGAATAATAGAGTAACGCAGCAGATGGCGCGAATAACATAAAAAATGATTGGGACGGTACACGGGCTGTCCGGCTGCGGACAGGCGGACGAAAGCTTTTTCTGACCGACCCTGACAGCACATCTCAAGGGATTTTATGGACTCCGGCCGGCGCTCAGGCTCTCCCCCGCACCTCCACCAACCGCCGTGTCCGGCGGTCGTAGACGAGCTTCGGCGGGTCGATGGCGTCAAGGAATGTTTGGGCAAAGGCTTTGATCTTATCGGTGTCGAGTGCCGGGAGAAGGCCCTCCCGGATTCTCTCGATGAGCTGCGGCTTTGCGGCCTTCAGCAGCAGACGGTCTTTTTTCGAAAGAGCGCCAAGATCCAGCTCGCCGCCGAGACTTTCGGCCAGCACGCAGTCGTTCCGGAAACGGATCGAGAAATTGCTTCGGAGGATCTTACGCTCCTCTTCCGGGATCGCGTTGCAGAGGAAAACCGCCTTATCCTTGTCCCGGAGCGCCTCCCAGTGGCGCTCCAGAAAAGCTCGCAGAGGCTTTTCGATCCTTCCGAACCGAATCCCGCTCCCCAGGATCACGGCGTCGAAGTCCGTCGGGTCGGGCGTGCTTTGTGAAAGATCTACGGCCACCGCCCCGGGAAGCTCACTCTCTAAAAGGCGGGCAGCCCTCGCGGTACTGCCCGTCCTTGTCGCATACGCAATTAATATGTTCATGTTCCTGTAAACCCTCAGACATCCAGCGGCGCCGAGCCGGGACGGCCGTGGCAGTTCTTGTACTTCTTACCGCTCCCGCAGGGGCACGGATCGTTCGGGTAGACCTTCTTGTTCTTCCGCTGCTGCGGCTTCTTCGGGGTCTCCTCGTCCTTGTTGGTCGCCATCGGCTTCGCCTGCTCCTCGCGCTCCGCCTTCGTCTCAATACGCACGCGGTACATCACGCGGATCGTCTCTTCCTGGATCTGGTTCGTCATCTCCTCGAACATCTGGAAGCCCAGCATCCGGTATTCGACCTTCGGATCCTGCTGGCCGTAGGCCGCAAGCCCGATGCCCTGGCGGAGTTGCTCCATATCATCGATGTGGTTCATCCAGCGGGCATCGATGACCTTAAGAAGGACCACACGCTCCAGCTCACGCATCTGCTCGATATCCTCGAACTCCGCTTCCTTCGCTTCGTAGAGCCGGTGGGCTTCCGTCTTCAGCTCCTGCTTCAGCTTCCCGCTGCCCTTATCCTCGATGTCCGCGAGCTTAAACGGCTGGAACGGGATGAGCGGAAGAAGGTTCTGGTTGAGCTCCTGCACCGTGTCCTCCGTGATCTCCGGATTCTCCCCGAGGCAGAGATCCACCTTGCGGTCGACGACCTGGTCTACCATGTTGAGCACCACGTCGCGCATGCTCTCGCCGTCAAGCACCTTCCGGCGCTCCTCGTAGATAACCTCGCGCTGGTCGTTGTTGACCTTGTCGAAGTCCAGCAGATTCTTACGGATACCGAAGTTGTTGCCCTCGATCTTCTTCTGGGCGCGCTCGATCGCGCTGCTGAGCATCTTATGCTCGATCTGCTCATTCTCCGGTACGCCGAGGGTGTCGAAGATGCTCATGAGCCGCTCGGACCCGAAGAGACGCATCAGGTCGTCTTCCAGGGAAATGTAGAAACGCGATTCGCCCGGGTCTCCCTGACGTCCGGAACGGCCGCGCAGCTGGTTGTCGATTCGGCGGGACTCGTGCCGCTCGGTGCCGACGATCTTGAGGCCGCCGGCCGCCTTCGCCACCTCGTCCAGCTTGATATCGGTACCGCGGCCGGCCATGTTGGTCGCGATCGTGACCGCGCCCGCCTCGCCGGCGTGAGCGACGATCTCCGCTTCCATCTCATGGAACTTCGCGTTGAGGACGGTATGCGGGATGCCTTCCCTTGTCAAAAGCTTTGACAAATGCTCGGACACGTCGATGGTGATGGTGCCGACAAGGACCGGCTGTTTTCTCTCATGAGCCTCCTTGACCGCCTCGACGACCGCGTGGTATTTCTCTTTCTTCGTCTTGAACACCGCGTCGTTCAGATCCTGCCGGATCACCGGGACATTGGTCGGAATGCTCACGACGTCCATGCTGTAAATATCGCGGAATTCCTGCTCCTCGGTCAGCGCCGTACCGGTCATGCCGCACTTCTTCTCGAATTTGTTAAAGAAGTTCTGGAAGGTGATGGTCGCGAGCGTCCGGGATTCCTGCTTGACCTTGACATGCTCCTTCGCCTCGATCGCCTGGTGCAGGCCGTCCGAGTAGCGGCGGCCCGGCATGATGCGGCCGGTGAAGTCATCGACGATCAGAACCTCATCGTCCTTGACCACGTAGTCCTGGTCGCGGTGCATGAGGTAATTGGCGCGGAGCGCGAGGTCAACGTTGTGCTGAATCTCAAGGTTCGATGCGTCGGAGAGGTTTTCAATATGGAAGAAATCCTCCACCTTCTTCACGCCCTGCTCGGTCAGCGTGACCAGCTTGTCCTTCTCGTTCACGATAAAGTCGCCGGTCTCGGTGATCGTCTCGCCCATGATCGCGGCCATCTTCGTGAGCTCGCCGGAGGCCTCGCCGCGCTGCAGCTGGCGGGCCAGCATGTCGCAGACCTCGTAGATCTTCGTGGATTTGCCGCTCTGCCCGGATATGATGAGCGGCGTGCGGGCTTCGTCGATGAGGATCGAGTCCACCTCGTCGATGATGGCGTAGTGGAGGCCGCGCTGGACGAGCTGCTCCTTGTAGATAACCATGTTGTCGCGCAGGTAGTCGAAGCCGAGCTCGTTGTTGGTGATGTAGGTAATGTCGCAGTTGTACTGCTCGCGCCGCTCGTCCGGCCGCATGCTCTGGAGAACGCAGCCGACGGTCAGGCCGAGGAAGCGGTGGATCGCGCCCATCCACTCCGCGTCACGGGCGGCGAGGTAGTCGTTGACCGTGACGACGCAGACCCCCTTGCCGTCAAGTGCGTTGAGGTAGGCCGGGAGGGTGCAGACGAGGGTCTTGCCTTCACCAGTCTTCATCTCGGCGATACGGCCCTGATGGAGGACGATGCCGCCGATGAGCTGGACTTCGTAATGCTCGAGGCCGATGGCGCGTTTCGCGGCTTCCCGGACCACGGCAAAGGCCTCGGGCAGGATGTCGTCGAGGGTTTCGCCATTTTTCAGCCTTCCCTTGAACTCATCGGTCTTCGCCCGGAGCTCCGCGTCGGACATTTGCCGCATCGTCGGCTGCATATCTTCGATCTGGCGCACGATGGGCATGATGCGCTTGACCTCGCGCTCACTGTGCGTCCCGAATATTTTTGAAATAATCCCCATGTTTTACTCCTTTGTGTCGCGCCTTCGGCAGATGAAAGCCCGGGGGCGCTCCCTGAGACTTTTGGATTCCCCGCGGCACATACCGGTCTGCGGCAAACCGTAAAAAAGCCCTCTGCAAGTTACACAAAGTCTATCATACCACGCCGCTTCCCTTCTGACAAGTGAATTGATTGTGTTTTGAAAAGGACCCGGCAGGCGTCGGTTACTGTTCACTCCGTTCACCGCTGCCGGGGGCCCGTTCCTTTCATGCGCGAAGATCCTTCAGCGGGGTGTACGTGAATTCCTTGTAATACGCGGTATGCGCCTCGTCCGAGGTATACGACCCAAAATCCCGGACCGCTTTCGGATCATTTTCACTGACGGCCCAGACGTTCATCATGATATGACCGGGCACGGAGGGCATGGTTTCTCCTTCCGCGATGGGAACCGTATGCACGGGCACGCCAGGCCAGGTTCTCGAACACGGGATCCGTGAGGATGACCGGAGACCTTCCGATTTCCGGCTTTCGCCGCGTTATGCACCTCTCTTGTGATATATTCGATACCGTATTCCGCGGCCAGCCTTTCGAGCTCCGGGCTGTCCCCGTCATCCAGCAGATAGACATGAACCTTTTCTTTTTCGGGATAGTGAAACCGTGTGCAGGCGTGAATCGTCTTCTCCAGGATTTCCGCCGGCTCGCGGCAGGCCGTCACAAAGATATCCACGTCGGGCAGATCGACATTTTCGGCGCCTTTCTCGGAAAGGATGCTTTCGATGGTCGCCTCAGAATGATAGATGTCCATCATCTTCGGCGATTCCCGGAAATTGATATAGTTAAAGATCAGCATGATCAGCCGGAAAAGACCGGTAAATTCACAGATGACGAGCAGGATCCCCAGAAACATTTCCAGCCATGAGCCACGGTACGGCAGTGTAAAAACGATTCGCCAGAAAAGGTAATATCCCAGAATTCCGAGCAGAACACACCGAACGAGGATACCTGCGGCCGTAAAATTGTTTTTCTCTTTTCTTCTCCCCATGGTTATTCCTGTTTACGTATGGCTGCGTGTTTGCAAATGCCCGGGGCCGCGAAGTCTGCGGCCTTAAAGCTGCTTTGCGAGGAGCCAGGCGGCGACATGAACGGCCTGCTGGAACCGGCCGGTCCAGACAAGGCGGTCAACCTCCTCCGGGGTAAGCCTCAGGACGGAGAGGTACTCGGTTTCGTCAAGCTCCTGCCCGGTGATCTTGCGGCAGTTTTTCGCCGCGAAGATGTGGGCATAGTTGTCGCACATCGTGGCGTTGGAGGGAATGGTGAGGAGGTGGCGCCACTCGTCGGAAACACAGCCGGTCTCCTCCCGAAGCTCCCGTTTTGCCGCCGCGAGGGCTTCCTCCCCGGTGATCCTTTGGCTCTCTTCCATGCCGTAGGCCTTGTCCGTGCCTCGCTCGATGGCTCCGGCCGGGAATTCCGTGGTCACGCCCTTGATCCCCTGCCGGAACTGGCGCTCGCACAGGACCATCCCGTCGGTGTCCGTCGCGACGACCACTACGTAATCCCGGCAGCCATAGGTATAGAAGGTATCGATCACCTGCCCGTCCGGAAGTCGGTAGGTCGTCTTCCGGAAATCGATCCACTCATCCCAGACCACATGCTCCGTGCCAAGCTCCTCCCAGATGAGAGAATCCCCGGACTCCTTTGTTACAGAATCTCTTTCCAGCCTGCCCGCGTCCGCCGCGCTTTGTTCTTTCGTCATGATCCTTTTCCGCCTTTCTGCTGATCGTTCCTGTTTTCATCATTGTACAATAGCCGCGGGACGTTGGCAAGAAAGACCGTTACAGTTCAATCTGTTCACGGTAACGAAAGACCTTTTGCTTCCCGGAGCTATTCCACAATATAGAGGGCAGCCCGGCCGCCATTTCCACCGCAGCAGGCTGCCCGCCTTCTTTTTTCAAATCCAGGTCTCCGCGGTCACGTCAACCTTGAAAACCGCTTCCTGTCCAGCCTTCCTTCTGAAGCTTTTTTACGCTTTGCGGCCGACTTTCGGTGCCCGGCTGCCAGACTCGGTCAGCCGCAGGCAAGCTTTTTAAACCTTGCGGCCGACTTCGCTGCCTGGCCAACTCCTGTTCGTCGGCCACAAGATGCCTTTTTAGCTTCCTGCGGCCGACTTCGAACGACAGCCGCCCCTTGACAATCGGCCGCAAAATGCTTTTTTAGCTTCCTGCGGCCGACTTCGTTGCCTGGCCAACTCCTGTTAGTCGGCCGCAAGATGCTTTTTTAGCTTCCTGCGGCCGACTTCGCTGCCCAGCCAGCTCCTGTTCGTCGGCCACAAAATATCTTTTTAGCTTCCTGCGGCCGACTTCGAGCAATAACCGCCTCCTGACAATCGGCCGCAGGATACCTTTTTAGCTTCCTACGGCCGACTTCGCTGTCTGGCCGACTTCGAGCGACAGCCGCCTCCTGACAGTCGGCCGCAGGAAGCTTTTTTTGTGGCATGCGGCCGACTTTAAGCAATAGCCGCCTCCTGACAATCGGCCGCAAGATGCTTTTTTAGCTTCCTGCGGCTATTCGTTTCTGCCACCTCCTGACAATCGGCCGCAAGATGCTTTTTTAGCTTCCTGCGGCCGACTTCGCTGCCTGGCCAACTCCTGTTCGTCGGCCACAGGATGCCTTTTTAGCTTCCTGCGGCCGACTTTAAGCAATCGCCACCTCCTGACAATCGGCCACAAGATACCTTTTTAGCTTCCTGCGGCCGATTAACGGATGGAAAAACAGCCTCCGGAGTTTCCTCCGGAGGCTGCCTGCTTTTAGTTGATTTCAACGGATTTTCGAAGATTTTCCAAAAAGGGGGTTTATTTACTCCGACATTTTATCGTATCTGTACAACGTTTTTCTGTATTGATGTTGCTTACGATGATTCCGGCGAGGACGAGGGCTGCGCCGACGAGTACGCCGGCGGTCAGCTTTTCGCGGAAGAAAAAAATGCCGTTGAGCGTGGCCACGACGGGTTCGACGGACGCGATGATGGAGGCCTGGCCGCCTTCGACGGCCTTCAGGCCAAAGGTGTAGGTGAGATAAGGAATGACCGTCGAGACCAGCGCGAACAAAACGCAAAAGCCGGCATTTGTCCAGGAGGAGGTCAGGACGCCCGCCACATGGAGGGGTTTCACGAGAAAAACCGTCGCGAGACCGGCAAAGAGGAAGGTGTAAAAGCTGATCGTGGGCGAGGCGTAGCCGCGCTCGATCGCGTAACGGCCGAAAATCGAGTACAGCGCGTAGCCCAGCCCCGCGCCGAGACCGATGAGAAGCACCCGGGCGTCCAGCCGCTGCGCGCTTCCGATGAAGCCCGTAACGAACATCAGCCCGAGAAATGCCAGAAGAAGCGCCGCCAGCTTCCGTTTCGTGATCTTTTCCCGGAAGCAAATGGCGGAGAGTACGATGACAAATGCCGGCGCGGTGTAAAGAAGGATGGCCGCGACGGAGAGCGTCGTGATCGTGATCTCCGTAAAATAGCAAATGTTAAAGAAAACGATACTTAAAAGTCCTGTTCCCAGAAAACACCAAAGGTCCTTCAGCCGAATTCTCAGGAGGCCCGGGTCCTTCAGAAGGATCAGAAGAAGCATGAACAGCGTCGTCAGGCACGCGCGGAGAAAAACGATGTCCCACGAGGACAGCCCCAGCGCGTCGAGCGGCCGCACAAAAAGCCCCATGCAGCCCCACAGGATCCCGGCGATCAGAATCGAGAGCTTGTGAAAGAGCGTCGTATCCGCCGCCTTAACATTTGTCATGATGAATTCCTCCGGAAAAAAAGGCCGCGGCATCTGCCGCGGCCGTCTGGCTTCATTTGTCAAAAATATGCTCAGGCTTCCGGCTCAATCAGGCCGTAAGCACCATTCTTCCTCTTGTAGACGACATTTGTCGCACCGGTGTCGGCGTTGTTGAAGACGAAGAAGCTGTGGCCCAAAAGCTCCATCTGGACGCAGGCGTCTTCCGGATACATGGGCTTGATTTCGAACTTCTTGGAGCGGCTGATGACAATCTCCTCCTCCGGAACGTCGTACTCTTTCTCGACAAAGGCCTGCTGGAAATCGGCGCCGGTCTGACGGCGGTCGATGAGCTTTTTCTTATACTTTTTGAGCTGGCGCTCGATCGCTTCCTCGACGAGGTCGATGGAAACATACATATCGTTGCTGACCTGCTCGGAGCGCAGGATGCCTTTTTTGACGGGGATCGTTACTTCCGCCCGTTCCCGGCCGCCTTTTTCCACGGTGAGCTTCACCATGCACTTCGTATCCGGGGCGAAATATTTCTCCAGCTTCCCAAGCTTGCTCTCCACGGCCTCGCGGAGGCTGTCGGTAACTTCCATATTCTTTCCGCTGATCACGTACTTCATAAACGTCACATCCTTTACGGTTTATTCGGAGAGAAATCTCCTTGTTATATTATACAGCCAAACGCCGGCATTTACAACAAAAGAATGGAGGGAGGGGGCGGATTTTTTGTGATAAATTGAGGGGATGGCCGGGAGGGGAGCGGGCAGATGCAACTTTTTGCGCGCCGTCGCCCTGCGGGCTCCAAGGCGCTCAAAAAGTTATCTGCCCGCTGCCGCACGGGCCCTCCCCGGGGGTTTTGGGAAAAATCCGCAGGGTCTTTACCAGATATATGGGATGAGGCGGCAGGGGACTTTCTTTTTATATTCCGTGTAGCCCGGGAGGCCTTTTTCAAGGACTTCCTCTTCGTTGCGGATGCGTTTAACGATGATGGGAAAGTAGGCGAGCATGATGAGGAAGGAGATCGCGGAGCCGAGGACGAGGGGCATGGAGAGGAAAAGGAGGACGGAGGCCAGGTACATCGGGTGACGGACGATGCCGTAGAGTCCGGTATCGATGACCTTCTGTCCTTCCTGCACCTCAACCGTGCGCGAGAGGTACTCGTTTTCCCTAAGAACCTCCGCGTAGAGCGCGTAGGAGGGCAGAAAGATGGCCGCTCCGACGAAGGTCACCCAGTCCGGGAGGATGATCCAGCCAAAGCGGAAGTTCAGCCCGGCCGCGACAAAGGCCGCGACGAACATGATCCCGGCAAAAACAATGACCATCTTCTGCTCCTCCTGCTCCTCGTCGGCGTTCAGCCGCCGCCAGAGCAGCTTTGGGTTGGCCTTTAAAAGATAAAGTCCCGCGAAAAACATCGGAATGAAGAGGAGGCCGATCAGCAGCCAGGCCTTCCACCAGTCAAGCGTTCCCGCCGGAAGAAATAGAAGAAGTCCGACGAAAAAGGCCCCGACCGAGAATTTCACCAGGGCCTGCAAAAACAAAAATCTGTGCATCTCGCCTCCATATATGGTTAGTTGTCATACTTCGCAGCCAATAATTATACTTTTTAGATATAGTTTGAAGTAAATGTGAGTTTTAAAGCGCTGTTTTCCTGTCATCCTTCCTAGCATGTCAAGAGGAAAAGTATTGTATTCCTTGTTTTTTCAAAGGAATTCAGTCTACTTTGTTCCTCTTGACACCCAAGAAACCTCATAAAACAGAGCCAATGGTGATGGGCTTCATAGCATTTGATGCTGAATAGCCGTTCAAAGGGTAACCCGAACAAAGCATCCATTTGTCTTGCTGAGCGAAGCGAAGGATCTCATGTATTTTTAGACGAGATTCTTCGTCGCTTCGCTCCTCAGAACGACAACACCTGATGAGATCAGGCTGCGAACTATGAATTAGTTTCTAAACCTTCCCATATCATATTCCGCACCCACTTGTAATCGCCAACATCACTGCAGCCTGCGCAAGGAACCACATAACGAAAAATTATTGTGGCGTCTCATTTATATTCTTTTGGGCTTTCCCCTTTATTCGCCAACCTCCCACCCGACAAGCTTCCGCTCCTTCGAGTCGAAGGAGACGCCGATCTTGTAAAGCTTCCGCGCATCCGCCGCGAAGGGCAGGGTCTTGTAAAGCTTCCGCGCATCCGCCGCGAAGGGCAGGGCGTACTCCTTACTGTCGATCTGGGCGAGGGCTTCCTTCGCCGTAACATCCCGCTTGAATTCAAAGAGATAGAGAAAGCTCCTCGTCCCGACCTTACAGTCGATGCGGCCGGTAAAGGTATGCATTTCGCACTGGACATATCTTCCGAGAAGCGTGAAAACAAGATAAATGACCGCCTGGAAATAATGCTCGAAGGGGTCGGACTCCAGCGTATAGGTGATACCCGCAAAAAGCGCCGTCAGCACGTCTCGGATCCCGTCAATCTCGCCATTTTCCACATAATCATCCAGCGTGAATATATCAAGTCCGTAAGTCTCCGTCGCCTTCGGTACGTACGCCGGCAGGAGGCTTTCGAGGAACCCGTACTTCACCTCCTCGTTCGGGAAGCAGAGCGTGTAGCGGCTTCGGTTCTTTTCATAGCCGGCAATCGTCAGATATCCTGTCTGGTAAAGGAGCGGCACCGGCTCCAGATTATCCCCGGTATAGTCCTTCAGCGTGGACTCCTTCGCGTAAATTGTCCGGTCCGTGAACCGCCGGACATCGAACCGCTCCGCCTTAAGCTTCCGGACAAGAAACGTCGGTGTCCCGGTCTCGAACCAGTAGGAACCGAATTCTTTCCTAAAAAAGGCGGTCAGGAGGCTAAAGGGGTTGTACACACCCTGAGAAGAGGGATGGAAGCGGTAGCCGTCGTAGGTCTTTTTCAGCTTAGCAAGGCACTCCTCCACCGTCATTTCCTGGGCTTCCGCAAGCGCGGCGATTCTGTCGCAAAAATTCTGCCGAAGCTCCTCCTCCGTGATCCCGCAGATTCCCGCATAGGAGCTGTCCAGCGAAATATCTGTAAGCTGGTTTAAGTCGCTGAAAATGCTGACCTTATGGAACTTCGTCACGCCCGTGATGAAAATAAACTGGATATAGTTGTCAAAACTCTTCAAGGTACTGAAAAAACCCTTCAGAACTGCACGGTTATGCTCCTGGAGTTCTTGATCATCCACAGTATCCAACAGAGGCTTGTCATATTCATCGATCAGAACAACCGACCGCTTCCCATATTTTTGTTCTGCCCGGATCAAAAGGTTCTGAAAGCGTTCGCCGATCTCCGAAAACTGTTCATCATATCCATAGACCATTTCGAAGCGCTTCAGCTGCGTATCCAGAGACTTCTCCAGCGCTCCCTCTGCCTGGTAATTCGCCCCGTTAAAGTCAAACAAAAACACCGGATGCGCCTTCCAGGCGTCCTCGCCGGCCTCAGCCTCCAGCTTCTCGATGGCCAGTCCCTCAAAAAGGTCCTTCCGCCCCTCCCAGTAATACTTCATGGCGGAAATAAGGAGGCTCTTCCCGAACCGCCGCGGCCGGCTCAAAAAATACGGCACATTCTCCTTCGCCAGCCGGTAAATATACGCCGTTTTATCCACGTAAAGAAACCCCTCCCCCCTTTCTTGTTGTTTCATTATAACATAGGCAGACGTGAAATAGAGCTGAAAAAACTTTTTCATGTCAATATCAGAGGAAAAAACAGTCTGGAAACAGGCAAAGCAAGTCAAGTCCTAAGTGTGGTACATATTCAAAAATATACCTCTGATGTAATACCAACTTTCTTGTAATCTACGGTCAGGCTAACCGCAATAAGCCCAGACAGGCCTTTTTGAAGCCTTGGGGCTTATTGTCTGAAGCTTCCCTGCACCGGCGTTAAGCCCAAACCTACCTTTTGAAGCTTTTGAGCTTATTTTCCGAGCCTTCCGGCTTGCTGCCATAAGCCCGGGCTGGCCTTTTGAAGCTTCTGAGCTTATTTTCCGAGCTTTCCGACTCGCTGCCGTAAGCCCAAACCTCCCTTTTGAAGCTTTTGAGCTTATTTTCCGAGCTTTCCGACTCGCTGCCGTAAGCCCAGATTGGCCTTTTGAAGCTTCTGAGCTTATTTTCCGAGCTTTCCGACTCGCTGCCGTAAGCCCAAACCTACCTTTTGAAGCTTTTGAGCTTATTTTCCGAGCCTTCCGGCTATCTGCCGTAAGCACAAACCTCCCTTTTGAAGCTTTTGAGCTTATTTTCCGAGCCTTCCGACTTGCGTGATGTGGGTCCTTATTAAACAAGCCAGGCATTGAGCGGTCTATCCGTTCAATGCCCGGCTTGCTTTGTGGTTCTTCCGCAAACGCCAGTTTCTCGTCTTACAGTTCCTAGCGCTGGCTATAACGATACAATTGAATGCAAGTGCCTTCGGAAGAACCTTTTTTGCTCATATTTCTAAGAATTTTCCCCTTTGCTCTAAAAGTTCTGCCTGTAGGGCTTTCATTCAAGGTAACGCTGCGCTTGCGGAGCATGGAGATTTATTCGCCAACCTCCCACCCGACAAGCTTCCGCTCCTTCGAGTCGAAGGAGACGCCGATCTTGTAAAGCTTCCGCG
>CACZBB010000085.1 GCA_902779245.1 uncultured Lachnospiraceae bacterium
CTGAGGCGTGCCATCGCCCGCAGGGCGATTTCATTGCAAAACGCCTTCGTTTCTGGTCACCGTGTGACCAGAAACCAATAAACAGAGTGAAGACAAAAAGAAAAATTATCTAAACTGTGGCATTTATCTGTGATTGATGGTATAATGTCGAAAGTTAAAAAAAAAGAATCTCATGCGAGGATTCGCGAAACTCGGCGGCATATGCCGAAGAAAGGAGTTTTATGGAACAGAATCGTTTTCAGCAGTTTGGCGGTACGCAGAACGTGTCGTACACGGCGAAGGAGCCGTCGCTCTCTGTTCACGCCTACGCGGCGCGCACGTTTGCATGGATGTTTATCGGTCTTCTGGTTACGTTCGGTATTGCGGCGGCTCTCGCTTATACCGGCTTTATGGAAAGGCTTCTCAGCGGCAACAGGGGGCTTTCGGTCGTCGTTACCCTGATCCCGCTCATCGCGATGATCGTTATTTCGATGGTCCTTGGCTTGCGTCTTCAGAAGATGCGCGTCGCCACGGCCAGGATTCTGTTTCTGGTTTACTCGGCCGTCATGGGCATCACGATCGCTTTTTATCTGGTGTATTTTGATGTGCGATCCGTTGCCATCGCCCTGGGTATTACCGCGGTCTTCTTCGGCTCGCTGGCCGCCCTCTCGTATTTCATGAAATGGGAGCTTCGGAGCATCGGACCGGTTCTTTTTGCCGGCCTCATCGCCCTGCTGATCCTCACCATCGTGAACATCTTCCTTCGCATGCCGATGCTGCAGACGATTATCTGCTATGTCGGCGTCGGGATTTTCCTGGGCTATACGGCGTACGATACGGCCAAGATCCGCGATATCTACTATACTTATGCGAATAACGATTCGGCAATGCTGGAGAAAGCGTCCATCTTCGCGGCTTTCCAGCTTTACCTCGACTTCCTGAATCTCTTCCTTTACATTTTGCGGCTGGTTGGCTCCCGCAGCAGTGACTGAACAAATATTTAAAGGTATGTATGTAATGCGCCCAGGTTTCGATCCGGGCGCATTACGCGTTTTTCGAAAAACGCTGTCTGAGGAAGGAGGGAAAGGAATGGAGATCCGGGTTGGAAGTTTCGAAGTGGAGGTGCTTTACAGCCGCAGAAAGACAATCGGCCTGACCGTGTTTCCGGACGGGCGGATCGTCCTCCGGATGCCGGCGGGAGAACCGCTGGAAAACGGCCGGCGCTTCATTCTTGAGAAGGAGGGGTGGATCCGGAGCAAGCTTCAGGTCGGCGAGGAACGCCTGGAGGACGCGGAGGCCGCCGGAGGCTGTCTCTCCGACGCGGAGCTGCGGAGGATGGGGGACGAAGCCGGAAAGGATCTTTACCGCCGGGTCGTGCATTTTCTGCCGATCGTCGGCGTCTCCATCGGGCGTGTCACGATCCGCTGCCAGAAGACCCGCTGGGGGAGCTGCAGCTCCGCGGGCAATATCAACCTGAACTGCCTGCTGATGCTCGCGCCGCCGGAGATCCGCGACTATGTGGTCGTCCACGAGCTCTGCCATCGTCTGGAGATGAATCATTCGCCCCGTTTCTGGAAGGAGGTCGGGCGCGTCCTGCCGGATTACCGGGAACGCATCGCCTGGCTTAAGGAAAATGGCCCCGCGATCATGAACCGGGTGCGGCGGTGAGAGAAATCGCAACCCGTAATCGTGGATTGTTTGTGAATCCTGGTGACGGCGGCTGTTCACGGGCTCTTTTTTCTGCTATACTCGTACGCAGGAAATAAGGACGGAAGAATCCGGAGACCTCGAGGATCCGCCGAAGAAGAAAGGGGCAGGGGGTAAAGAATATGGAAAACAATCGGTTTTTTCCGGAAATACACGGCAATTTCGGTTTTGGCTGCATGCGGCTTCCGATGCGGGACGGGGCGATCGACTACGCGGCATTTTCCGCGATGATCGACGCGTTCCTTGATGCCGGCTTTAACTATTTTGACACCGCGCACGGCTACCACGACGGCGCGTCGGAGACGGCGATCCGCGAATGTCTCTCGAAGCGTCATGACCGGAGCGAATTCCTCCTCACGAATAAGCTGACCGAGCCCTACTTCAGCCGTCAGGAGGACATTCGGCCATTTGTCCGGGAGCAGCTCAGCCTCTGCGGCGTGGATCATTTTGACTTCTATCTGATGCACGCGCAGAACGCGAAAAATTATCAGCATTTCCAGAAGTGCAGAGCCTACGAGACCGCCTTTGCCCTGAAGGCGGAAGGGCTTCTCCGGCACGTCGGGATCTCCTTCCATGACAAGGCGGACGTGCTCGACCGGATCCTGACGGAGCATCCGGAGATTGAGATTGTCCAGATCCAGTTTAACTATGTGGACTATGACAATGAAAATGTCGAGAGCCGGAAGTGCTACGAGGTCTGCGAAAAGCACGGAAAGCCGGTGATCGTGATGGAGCCGGTGAAGGGAGGCAGTCTTGTGAAGCTGCCGGAGGCGGCGGATCGGATCCTCCGCGGCCTTCACGGCGGCAGCAACGCCAGCTACGCGGTTCGTTTCGCGGCGAGCTTTCCGCAGATGGCGATGGTGCTTTCGGGCATGAGCAATATGGAGCAAATGCGGGACAATATTTCGGCGATGCGGGATTTTAAGCCGCTCGACACGACGGAAATGGAAGCGGTCGCGAAGGTGAGCGCGTATTTCCGGAGCCTTGACCTCATCCCCTGTACGGCCTGCCGCTACTGCATCGAGGAGAGCGCCTGCCCGAAGGGGATCCGCATACCGGATCTTTTCGCCGCGCGCAACGCGCACGAAGCCTTCCGCAGCTCCAACACGAGATTTTATTACAATACGGTTCTGACCGGAAACGGCCGAGGAAAAGCCTCCGACTGTATTAAATGCGGCAAATGCGAGAGGGTCTGTCCGCAGCATCTGGAGATCCGGAAGCTTCTTGCCGACGTGGCCGGGATTTTTGAATGAAGAATCGTTTCTGTGAAAAGTAACGAAGAATCCCGGCAAATGGGCGGTGGATTCAAAAAAGTATAATTCATGGGGGGATTGACTCAGAAATCTGAAGGACTGGAGGAAAATATGAAAAATCGAAAAGCAATCATGGCAATGGCTCTGGCGGCGGCACTCGGCGCTTCGGCGCTTTCAGGCTGCGGGGGCACGGCATCTTCCGGAGGGACGGGCTCTTCCGCGGCCTCCGGCGTCACGCCCGGCACGTCGGGTACGGATGAGAGCGCTGCGTCCGGAGCATCGGGCGCGGACGAAAGCGGAAAGCCCGGTTCCGACGCCAGCGGGGCGTCCGGGCCGGACGGCAGCCGCCCGGCTCCGCCCGACGGCAGCCGCCCGGAGAAGCCCGACGGCAGCCGCCCGGAAAAGCCCGGCGGAGAAGGCGGTCCCGGAGAATCCTCCTCGGAGGATATCACCTACACGGCGGTAACGACCTTTGACGAGGATACCCGGGCGGCCGGAGAGGACTACGTTTCGAGCGGCAAGGACGAGAACGCGGTCCTCGTGACGGACGGAACGGTCTATCTTGACGACGCGCTGATTACCAGGAATTCCGAGGACAGCACCGGCGGCGACAGCGCGAGCTTCTACGGTGTCGGCGCGGCGGCCCTTGTCACCGGCGGCATCCTCAACATCGGCGGCTCCGACATTTCCACCGACGCGGCCGGCGGCGCGGGCGTTTTTGCCTATGGCGGCGGCACGGCCTATGTCCGCAATTCCTCGATCCGCACACAGCAGGACACCTCCGGCGGCATCCACGCGGCCGGCGGCGGAAAGCTCTACGCGATCAACGTCGATGCCGAGACCAACGGCGGCTCCTCGGCGGCGATCCGTTCCGACCGGGGCGGCGGAGAGATGTACATCCTTGGCGGCGATTACACGTCGAACGGCTCCGGGTCGCCGGCCGTCTACTGCACGGCGGATATCTCCGTGAAGGACGCGGTGCTCAAGGCCACAAACTCCGAGGCGGTCTGCATCGAGGGCCTCAACACGCTCCGCCTCTTTGACTGCGACCTGGCCGGGAATATGCCGGACGATGAGCAGAACGATTCGACCTGGACCGTGATCCTCTATCAGAGCATGTCCGGGGACTCCGAGGTCGGCAACAGCACCTTTGCCATGGAGGGCGGCACGCTGGCCTCACAGAACGGCGGGCTCTTCTATACGACCAATACCGAGAGCAGCATTCTGCTGGACGAGGTGGAGATCGTTTATTCAAAGGATGACGATTATCTCCTGATGTGCACCGGCAATACCAATCAGCGCGGCTGGGGCAAGGCCGGGGCCAACGGCGCGAGCTGCCGGTTTACGGCCAGGGATCAGGCGCTGAAGGGAAAGGTCATCTACGACAGCATCAGCACGCTGGATTTCTACCTGACCGGGGAGAGCGTCCTGAAGGGCAGCTTTGCGGACGACGAGACCTGGGCCGGGGAAGGCGGCGACGGCTATTGCAATGTTTACATCGGCGATGAGGCGCTCTGGACCGTGACCGAGGACTCGGTGGTCGACAAGCTTTACAACGCCGGCCTGATCCGCGACGAAAAGGGAAAGACGGTCGGGATCGTCGGGAAGGATGGAAAGACCTACGTGGAGGGAGAGAGTGAGATCACCGTCACGGTCTCCGCTTATTCCACGAAGGACAAGACCTCCCAGGCGGACGAGACTCCGGACGAGGACGATTATTTTGAGGGTGTGCAGTAAATGATCATCGAATTTGCCCCGCTGGAGGGGATCACGGGCTTTGTTTTCAGGAGGGCGCATGTCGCCCTCTTTTCTGGTGTTTCGGATTACTATCTCCCGTTCATCGCGACCCACGCAACCCGGACGCTGAAGACGAAGGAGCGGGAGGATGCTTCCCCGGCCAATAACGCCGGGCTTTCGGCGGTGCCGCAGCTTCTTTCGAAAAATGCCGATGACTGCCTCTGGTATCTGGACGCGCTGCGGCGGATGGGCTATCGCCGGGTGAATCTGAATCTCGGCTGTCCCTCCCCCACGGTCACCGCGAAGGGGAAGGGCGCGGCGATGCTCGGCGACGCGGAGGGTCTGCGCCGTTTTCTCGACGGCATCTTCTCGAAGGAGCCCGGCATAAGGATCTCCGTCAAGACCCGCCTCGGCATCGAGGATCCTTCGGAGATCTTCGGTCTGCTTTCCGTATACAACCGCTTTCCGCTCGATGAGCTCATTGTCCACGGGCGGACGCTCGCGGAAGCGTACCGCGGCGCCGGCCACCCGGAGCTCCTGCCGGAAATCTTCGGCCAATGCAAGGCGCCGCTTTGTTATAATGGGAATGTTTTTCTCCCTGACGACGCGGAGCGGCTTCGGGAGCTCTGCCCGGGGCTTGAGCGGATCATGATCGGCCGCGGCCTCATCCGGAACCCCGCCCTCGCGCGGGAGATTCTGGGAAGGATGGAAGCGTCCGGGAAAACGACGCCGGCGGCCCGCGGCGGCTATGGCAGGATCCCGGAGGGAGGCGGAAGTCCTGGCAGAATCCTTGAAGTCCCCGGCGGCTATGGCGGGATCCCGGAGGGCGGCGGCTCCGGCAGATCCCGGGAGGCGGGGGCCGCTTCCCCCGCGCTCTCCGCGGCCGAGCTGTCAGGCTCCTGCATCATCTCGACAAGCGGCTCCGCCGCTTCCCCCGCGCTCTCCGCGGCCGAGCTGTCGCGGTTCCTCGACGCGGTGTATCAGGGTTACCGGGAAACGCTCCCGGGCCCGGTCCCGGTCCTTGGCCGCATGAAGGAACTTTGGTACTACACGGAAGACCTTTTTCGGACCCCGGAGCCGGGAACGTCCGCTTTCCGCGCGCTCCGCGGCCTGAAGAAGGCCCGGACGTTTCGGGATTACGAGACGGCGAAGGCGGCTTTCTTTGCCTGCCCGCCGGAAATGGAGGAAGGAACCCCATGGAAGAAAAACGCGGCGTTGACCGGCGGCTGGGCGAAAGCCTGAAGGAGCTGGCAAAGAAAATGCCCTTTGAGAAGATCACCGTGCGGCAGATCGCGGAAGGCGCGGGCGTTATCCGGGCCACCTTCTACAACCATTTTCAGGATAAATACAGCCTGCTGGAGTGGATACTGCGGACGGAGATCCTTGATCCCGTGGCGCTCCTTCTGGAGCATGCCATGTTCCGGGAAGCAATCATGCTGATTTTCGCCAACATGCAGAAGGAACGGGAGTTTTACATGCGTCTCACGTATATGGAGGGCCAAAACTCCTTCCGGGAGGTCGTCGGACTCGGGATCCGCCGTCTTCTTCTTCCCGTCTTCGATGTGCGGGGGAAGACCCTTGAGCATGTTTGGATGCGGCCGGAGTTCCTCGCGGATTATTACGCAAGATCCATGACCTTCGTGATCGTCGAGTGGATTCGCACCGGGATGGTGGTCACGCCGGAGGAGATGGCGGTGGCCTACGAGTATATGACCACCCGGTCCATGGCGGACGTCGTCCGCGAGCTCAGGGGAGAGTCCCCGGAGGAAGCCGCCGCCCTGTCCGTCGCGGACGCGGTGGAGGAGCTGAGAAACGAGCTCGGTTCCTGACGCGCAGGATCATTTAGACATTATTTACAAAATGTCTAAAAAACTTTGACACGAAAAGACGGATGAAGCTGTCATTTGTCAAAACAAACTCCTACAATGGGGGAAACGCTGATGAACACGGCGTTTCCCTTTTTCATATTCACAGAGCCATGCAAGGAGGAACTGACATATGGAACGGTTTGGAAAGGCGGTGGTCAGGTGCCGTTATGGAATCCTGATCCTGGCAATTCTTCTCCTGATCCCCTCGATCCTCGGGTACCGGGGGACGCGTATCAACTACGACGTCCTGACCTACCTCCCGAAGGATATCGAGACGATGAAGGGGCAGGAGATCCTGACAAATGAATTCGGCACGGGGGCTCTTTCCATGATGGTCGTCGAGGACATGCCCCTGGAGGAGGTGTCGGCGCTCAAGGAGGAGATCGTGAAGATCCCCCATGTTAAGCAGGCGCTCTGGTACGACAGCTTTCTGCCGCTCTCGGTTCCCGTCGACGTTCTTCCGGACAAGGTAAAGAACGCTTTCATGAAGGACGGGGCGACCCTTCTGGTCATCACCTACGATACCGGCAGCTCGGCGGACGAGACCATGGACGCGGTGGAGGCGATCCGGAAGACGGCCGACGAACACTGCTATCTGGCGGGCATCACCGGCATCGTCACCGACACCAGGAACCTGGCGGACCGGGAGGAGCCGGTCTACGTGCTGATCGCGGTGCTTCTGGCGCTCGGGGTCCTCTCGCTCACTATGGACAATTTCCTCGCGCCGATCCTGTTTCTGGTCTCCATCGGGATGGCCATCCTTTACAACCTGGGAAGCAACATTTTCTTCGGGGAGATTTCCTACGTCACGAAAGCCCTGGCGGCGGTCCTGCAGCTCGGCGTCACGATGGACTACTCCATTTTCCTGTGGCACAGCTACGAGGAGAACCTGGAAAAGACGCCCGGCGACCGGAAGCAGGCCATGGCGGCCGCCATCGGCAGCACCCTGCAGTCGGTGGTGGGCTCATCCATTACGACCATCGCCGGCTTTATCGCCCTCTGCTTCATGAGCTTCACCTTGGGGCTGGACATCGGCCTGGTGATGGCGAAGGGCGTGGTGCTCGGCGTCGCGGGGTGCGTTACGATCCTTCCCTCCCTGATCCTGATTTTCGATAAGGCGCTTTTGAGGATGCATCACCGGCCGCTCCTGCCGAAGCTTTCGGCGCTGCCGGGATTCGTGGCCAAGCATTATAAGGCGATCCTCATAGTTTTTGCCGTCGTCTGGATCCCCGCCATCTACGGCTATACGCATACAAATGTTTATTATCAGCTGGACGCGAGCCTCCCGGAGTCGCTGCCGTCCGTGACGGCCAACCGGAAGCTGTCGGAAACCTTCAACATGCAGGTCACCCACATGCTGCTCGTGGACCGGAACGTGAAAAGTTCCGCGGTGGAGAAAATGTGCGAGGAGATGCGCAGGGTGGACGGCGTCGAGGACGTCCTGGGCATTGACGCGCTGCTGGGCGCCAACGTTCCCAGGGAAATGCTGCCGGAGAAGGTGCGGAAGGAGCTGATGACCGACGACTGGCAGCTTCTCCTCATCATGAGCAGCTTCCGGACCGCCTCGGACGAGGCCAATGCCCAGATCACGGAGCTGAACAGGATCCTGGACAGCGTGGATCCGAAGGGCATGCTGATCGGGGAAGCGCCGCTGACGAAGGACCTGATCACCATCACGGACCATGATTTCAACGTGGTCAACTGGGTGTCCATCGCCTTCATTTTCCTGATCATTTTCTTCGTCTTCCGCTCGCTGAGCCTGCCGGTGCTCCTCGTGCTGGGCATAGAATTGGCCATTTTCATCAATATGGGAATTCCGGGCTACACGGGGACGGAGCTTCCCTTCGTGGCCTCCATCGTCATCGGCACCATACAGCTGGGCTC
>CACZBB010000086.1 GCA_902779245.1 uncultured Lachnospiraceae bacterium
GGTTGCAGGAGGTGTTGGGTATGCGAAGGATCGAGACTGTTACGGTCGTCGGCATGGGGGCTTTGGGGACGCTTTACGGGCGGACGCTCCAAAAGACCCTCGGCATCGATAAGGTCTGTTTTCTTATGGATGAGGAGCGGCTTGCGCGGGCGCTCCGGCATCCGGTGCTGGTTAACGGGAAGGAGGAGGCGTTCCGGAGGATCGGTCCAAAGGACGCGGCGCCGGCTGATCTGATTCTGGTCGCGGTGAAGGGCCCGGGGCTGCTTTCCGCGATGGAGACCATGGCTCCCGCCGTCGGCCCGGAGACGATCATCATTTCCGCGCTGAACGGGGTCACCAGCGAGGAGCTCCTCGGCAGCCGCTTCGGGAAGGAGCACGTTATTCCCTGCGTCGCCCAGGGCATGGACGCGACATTCTTTGATTACCGGCTCCGCTTTCAAAAGCACGGCCAGCTCTGCCTCGGGCTTTTTGAGGAAGAAGACGGTCCGGCCGCCGCGCCCGCCCGGGTCATCCCGGCAGCCGGCCAGGCGCCGGCCGCCGCGTCCATGCGGGATAAGCTGGAGGCGGTCGCGGAGCTTTTTGAAAGAACCGGCGTTCCGTATGTAATTGAGAAGGATATCCGGCACCGCATGTACAGCAAATGGATGCTGAACTGCGGACTGAATCAGGCGTGCATGGTTTTCGAAACCACCTACGGCGGCGTGGTGGAGGAAGGAAGCCTGCCGATGGCGATTTTCTACGCGGCCATGCGCGAGGCGATGCTGATCGCCAACGCCGAGGGCGCGAAGATCACGGAGGAGGATCTCTCCGACTATGCCGCTCTCACAAAATCCCTCACGCCCGATTCCATGCCCTCGATGGCGCAGGACCGGAAGAACAAAAAAGCTTCCGAGGTGGATCTTTTTGCCGGCACCGTCCTTCGCCTCGCCAAAAAGCACGGTATCGAAGTCCCCGTAAACGCCTGGCTCCGGCAGCAGGTCCTGGAGATCGAAAGTCAATATTCGGCCCGGGATTTTTGACACCCGGATCCTTCCTATGTTATAATGAATCTGTTTACCCACGTCTCTTTAATCATCCCGCAAGGAGGTTTTTATGGTTAACGTACAGACAGTAGCTCAGGACACGCTTTGGATCGGCGGGAGCGACCGCCGGCTCGCCCTTTTTGAGAATCTTTTCCCGCTTCCCGACGGCGTCTCCTACAACAGCTACGCGATCCTCGACGAGAAAACCGCGATCCTGGACACCGCGGACATCGCCATTTCCGACCAGTACCTGGAGAATCTGGCCGAGGTCCTGAAGGGCCGGAAGCTTGATTATCTGATCCTCAACCACATGGAGCCGGATCACTGCTCCCAGATCCAGACGGTCGCGGCGCTCTACCCGGAGCTTACCCTCGTCGGCAACGCCAAGACGTTCACAATGCTGGGCCAGTTCTTCCCGGAGACCGCCGGCATCCCGCGCATCGTTGTGAAGGAGGGGCAGACCCTCTCGCTCGGCACGCACGAGCTTACCTTCGTCATGGCCCCCATGGTTCACTGGCCGGAGGTCATGTTCACCTTTGACAGCTCCACGGGCGTTTTGTTCAGCGCGGACGCGTTCGGCACCTTCGGCGCGATCGACGCCGGGATCTTCATGGACGGCTATGATTTTGAGAAGCAGTTTCTTACGCAGGCGCGCCGGTACTATGCCAACATCGTCGGCAAATACGGCGTTCAGGTGCAGAGCGTGCTGAAAAAGGCGGCAAATCTCCCGATCAAGGTGATCTGCCCGCTGCACGGTCCGATCTGGCGCGAGAATCTTGAGGTCTTCATCGACAAATACCGGAAGTGGAGCACGCTGACGCCGGAGGACGACGGGATCGTGGTCATCTACGGGAGCCTTTACGGGCATACGGCCTCGGCGGCGGAGGCTGTCGCGGCAAAGATCGCCGAAAAGAGCGGAAAGAAGGTCCGGGTCTACGATGTGTCGAAGACGCACAGCTCCAAGCTGGTCGCGGAGGTCTGGCGCGTCGGCAAGGTCGTCATCATGAGCCCGACCTACAACAACGGCATCTACCTGCCCATCGACGCGCTCCTCCACGACCTCGCGGCCCTCGATGTCAAAAACAGGACCTTTGCCGTGGCGCAGAACGGAACCTGGGCTCCGGTCTCCGGGAAGCTCATCGTCGAGAAGCTCTCCGCGCTCAAGAACTGCACGGTCCTTCCGGGCATGCTCACCATTAAATCTGCCCTCCACGCCTCCGACGCGGAAGCCGTGGATACCTTCGCGCAGATGGTGGCCGAGGCGTAAACCGGATTCTCCCGCCAGCAGGGCAGATGGAGGCGGACGCCGAACCTCTGACCCTTCTCGCGAGCCGCAAGCCTCCAAAGGCAGCCGGCGATATTCCTTGCGCGGCTCTGTGAACAAAAAGTTATCCACCGACTTATCCACAGAAACATGGATAAGCGGTGGATTTTTTAGCACCTTTTAGGCAGGTGCCTGGCCCGGGTATGACTCGTCTCCCTTTATCCTTATGTTTCGGCGATCTCCGCCGTCTTGTCGGTAAGCATCGTGCCGCCGGCCGCATTTTCCGTGATCGCGGTATTCAGCTCCATCCCGAGCGTGATGTTGTTCTGATCACACAAAATCTTCAGCTCTCGGTTCAGCGCCCTTAAGACCTTCCTCGCTTTTTCGCCCCTGCAGAAATAATTGAAGGACAGCCTCATGCTGGTTTCCGTAAGCTTGTCAACGCCTCTGTATTTCAGTCCCGTAATCTCACAGCCGATCTCCGCGCTGATCTTATCACAGATCCTCGGCAGCGCCTCCTTGATGGCGGCCTCCACATGCGCAAGATTGTTCTTAAGCGACAGGAACATATAAAGCTTGATCCGCATGACGGAAGGAACACTGGTGAAGTTCTTCAGCTCATTGTTGCGGACGATCCTGACTTCGTTGAACCAGTTCAGCCTGGTCGTACGGACACCGATATTCTCGATGACCCCGATCTCACCGTTATAGATGATCAGATCTCCCACGTGCACGATGCCCTCCAGCGTCATCAGAATACCGGCCAGAATGTCCGCAACCGTGTTCTGGCAGCCGATACCGAAGATGACGCCGGCAACGCCGCCCGTCAGTGTCAGCGTCATTAAAGGAACGCCAAGCTCCGACAGGCAGACGAAGACGCCTATGATGCAGAGAATGTAGCCCTGGAAGCTGTCCAGGAGGCAGCAGATCGTCTCGCCCCTCGCGTTTACCGCTCTTGCGATAAAAAAGAGGATCTTATGCAGCAGAAACTTCGTCACAAAGAGAATGTAAATCGTCAGAGCGCAGACATTGATCGAATAGATATTAAAACCCTTTTCCTGAATCCCGTTAAAGCTGTAATACCAGACGGAATTCCTGCCCCCGAGGAGCATATAGCCTATGATCGCCGCCACGGAGAGAATGAGGATCCAGTAGGAGATGCCGGAGAATTTCTCGGCCGCCGTCTTATCTCTCCACCGCACGCAGTCCTTCGGCCAGCGCGTTTCAAAATACGGTTTCTTTTTATCCAGAATGCTCTGGAAGACCCCGATCGAATTTTTCTTCTGTTCTTCTCCCCCCTTCAAAGCCCCGGCCGTCTCTTTGGACGTTTCCAAAGGAAACTCGGGCTGCCTGCGGAAGAGGCAGGATATGAGCAGAAGCGCCACATAGAAGACCAGACTGCATATCAGGTAGATGGCCAGCGGCTGGATATGGATGAACTCCTTTCCCGAAGAAGGAACCAGGACCAGATAATATACATGATCCGCCTTTCGCACGGACACGTAATTGATCTTGTTGAGCATGGAAATCTTCCCGATATAGTTATCCAGAAGCTTCGTATCATCCAGTTCAAGCAGCTGGATACTCAATCCGGTATAATCGTTCGAATTAATTCCATTTATATAGGTGCTGCCGATGACCTGGGTATTGAACAGAACGTTCATCGTATTGTCATCAACCAGCAGACCCAGTGTGTTGTCGAGCAGATTGGTCTGCTTTAAGAGCGTCTCCGCTCCCAGGCCGTTATCGAACGAAATCAGCTCCCGCGGCTTGACCACGATCATCACGAAGCCATTGCTGTTATCGTTCCGATCCCTCATGGATACCCCGACCTGCTGGAGAATCTCCCCGCTCAGTGCCTCCTTTTCGTAGGGCTGTACGAGATACGGTCTTCCCTCAAGCAGGACATGGAACGGCGAATCCCTGTAAATCTCCAGACGGTCATAGTCCGAATCCGTGAGCACGATCTTTCCCGATGCGTTAAAGATATAGATTCTCTCGGTCTCCAGCTTCTCGGAAAGTGTCCGGAGGTAGTCCTTATCGAGCTGCTCTCTGTCTGTGTTTTCAATAACACATTTCGCGATCTTGCCCTTCGTCAGGTATTCGTTGTTGAACCAGACCTTTGCCTCGCCAAGGAGAAACTCATTTTGCGTGGCCTGCGACGCGGCAAATGCCGTTCTGGAATCGCAGAACTGAACGATTCTCGAATAATACGTGGTATAGTCAATATAAAAGGTGACGACAACAAGACCGATGGTTGCCAGAATCGTATAGACCCAGAGTCTGTTGAACAGCGATCGGTTCCATACGCGCTTCCCGTTTTCTTCAAGCTGCTCCTTTGTGCTCTCCTGAATATGGAAGAAGCTGTAGAATACGCACAGTCCGGAAAACGTAACAAACAGGAAGGTCAGTATGCCCGCGAAGCTGTAGACATCATTCATGATCTCTTCCATCGGGATCATGGCCAGAATAAACGCATTCTTCACATCGAGACGGCAGGCAAGATAGCGGATCCCCTCCACCTCGATCTCATCGGTCTTTCCGGACTCCCGGAAGATATTAAATATATCTCTTCCTTTCGTCGCCCAGATCCGCAGATCTTCCATGGAGGCGCCGCGCTTACTCATATCTTTATAGGAAAGCACGGTCCCGTCCTTTTCGTCAAGGGCGAGAACGGAGCCGGACTTTCCGACCATATAGCTCTGCAGAACCCTTGTCCAATGAAGATAGTCCTCCAGCACCTTCAGCTCATCGGATACCTTGCCCTCCATCCGGATCAGCCACCGGTTATCCCCGGCCCCCCAGTAAGCGTTAAGCTCGAACGGCGTCAAAGAGGCGCTGGAGAAATCAAAGTCTTCGTCTCCCGCCTCATATACCGAATCCAGCGCATCCGCGACCTGCAGATAATAATTATCGTCCAGGATTTTGCTGATTTCATCCTGCTTCAGGGCTTTCGGGGCCTCGGACGAAAAATGATAAAGCACCTTCCCCTGCCGGTCGTAGATGCTGAGAGCAGAGACATCGGCCGCCTCGGCATATTGATTCAGAAAATCCCTTGCCTGCCCGATCTCCGGATAGTTTTCCAGGGCGAAGGAAAGAGTTTTCAGCTTGGAGAACAGCATCCTCCCTTCCACATTGCTGTACTGATCGTTCTGAACGATCGATTGAATCTGATTGGTGATAACCTGTGTCTGATTCTTGAGTTCTTCCTCCGAGTCCTTGTATTGTATATGTTTTTCCGCATAATAAAACAGAAAGTATGCTGCCACCACGCATACGATCCATACAATGATCATCGTGATTCTTCGTCTCTTAATCATATGTCTGACATTCTCCCTTCCTCGTTCCAGTTATCAGAAAACTCCGGTCAATTCCAAAGTCCGCTTCTGCCGCCTCTGTCCCCCGGCTTTTATTGCTTATCAAAAACGGCTTGGGTTTCCCCATATTATACGCTTATCCATAAACGGATGTCAATTGCGCGTCCGCTGACCAAACCTTTTCCGCGCCTGGCCGTGACTGGTCAGCGTGTGACCGCTGACACGTTTCGGCCGGTGGATCGATGCCGTGAATGCGAAGGGCAAGGCGGAGCTCGCCGAAAGGAAGGAGCTTACCGGCAAGGAGAAAAAAGCTTTCAAGGATGCCGTCAAAAAGAAGACCCGCCGGATCCTCGTCCTCGGCATCATCCTTGTCCTCGGCACGCTCCTCTTCCTGAAGTACTTTAACTTCTTCGGGTCGAACATCAACAGCCTCCTCGGCATTTTCCGCGTGGGGGCGGTCATTCCGACGCTGCAGCTCCTTCTGCCCCTCGGCATTTCCTTCTACACGCTCGGGGAAACGCAGCGGGGCTCGCTTAAGGAACTCATCGCCTACCTGAAGGCGTCGAAGGCCAGGGTCCTGTTCCTGATGGTGCCGCAGGCGCTTTCCGAGAAGATGGTGACCTTCCTCAACAGCCTCAAGGACCTGGTCGAAGCGGAGGGCTTCCCCTGCCTTGATCTCCTGAACGGCATCGAGGATACCCATCTTTCGCTGACCGGCGATTTTAAGGATAAGAAGCATACCAATGTCCACGGCGCGATCAAGTTTTCGGGGTGTCTTACGGACTATCTTGTGGCAAATTACGGCTTTACGGACAAGCGCGGGCAGGCCGGCTGGGAGTCCTGGGAGCAGGTGACAGATTATTATAAGGAAGTAATTTCTCCCTACACCCTCCCCTTCGAGCGGGAATACGAGCCCCGGAGCTACGGGCTCGCCGCGCCCAAAATGACGCTTTCCATGAATGGCCTGACGGCGGATCTTACCTGGGAGCCCATCGAGGGCGCCGACGGCTATAGGATTTACCGGAAGACCGGAAACGGAGACTGGACGCTCGCCGGCGATACCGACCTGCTCACCCCCGCATTTGCCGAAAACGGGCTCGAAGCGGGAACGCGGTACGCCTATACGGTCGTCCCCGTGACAAATGCCGGCGGCGTTACTTCCTATGGCTGCTTTTCCTACAAAGGCATCAGCAAAACGACGGAAGGCACTCCCGCGTCCGACGACCCCGGCAGCGGCATGGCCTTCGAAGAACCCTAATACCGAGGTGACCCATGTTTGATCTTATGCAATATGCCGCTTCCCCCGCCCTCATCGAGGAGGAGCGCATCCGCACCTATGAAGAACTCCATAACGAATCCGAACGGATCGCCGCCGCCATCGACGGGCGGACGATCTGTTTCCTTCTGACCTCCAACACCTTCGCCTCCATCGCGGGGTACGTCGCGTGCTTAAACCACCGCGTCGTCCCGGTCATGATCGACGGCGCGCAGCACGCGGATCTTCTTCGGGAAATGCTCGCGGCCTACCGCCCGTCCTTCCTCTGGATTCCGGAAGGCCGCCTGGCGGACTTTGTCGGCAAGACCCCCACGGACGGTTCGGACACTCCCGAAAAAGCCCCTCTCGCCGACGGGACCACGGACTACACCGCGGTATATCAGAGCAACGGTTATATCCTCTTAAAATCCGCGTTTCCGTGTCCGTTTGCCCTCTATGACGAGCTTGCGCTCCTCATCACCACCTCCGGCTCCACGGGAAGCCCGAAGCTGGTGCGGCAAAGCTATAAGAACCTTCTCTCCAACACGGAGTCCACTATCGAGTACCTGCACATCACGGAGGACGAGCGGGCCATCACCTCGCTCCCGATGAACTACGTCTACGGCCTTTCGGTGATCAACACCCACCTCTGTGCCGGCGCGGCGCTCGTTCTCACCCAGCTAAATGCCTACTCCCCGAAGTTCTGGAAGCTCTTCAACGAGAAAGGCGCGACCTCCTTCGCGGGCGTTCCCTTTATGTACGAAATGCTCATGAAGCTCCGCGTCCTGAGGACCCGGCAGCTGCCGACGCTCCGCACCATGACCCAGGCCGGGGGAAAGCTCTCCCCCGAGCTCCACGAGAAATTCGCCGAATATGCCGCGGAGCATCATGTGAACTTTGTGGTCATGTACGGCGCTTCCGAGGCCACCGCGCGCATGGGCTATCTCCCGCCGGAAATGGCCGTCGAGAAGAAGGGCAGCATGGGCATTGTGATCCCCGGCGGCCGCTTTGAGCTTCTCGACGCGGACGGACAGGTCATCGAGGGCGCGGACGAGGTCGGCGAGCTGGTCTACTACGGCGACAACGTGACCCTCGGCTACGCGGAAAAGGGCGGGGATCTCGCGCTCGGCGACGAGAACCACGGCCGTCTTGCCACCGGCGACATGGCCAAGCGCGACGCGGACGGCTATTACTACATCGTCGGGCGGAAAAAGCGCTTCGTCAAGCTCCTCGGCCGCCGTCTCAACCTCGACGAGCTGGAGCGGAACCTCAAGGCCGAGCTCGGCACGATCGACGTCGCCTGCGCCGGCAAGGACGATCTCCTGAAGGTCTGTCTGACAAATGAAGCCCTGAAGGAAGCGGCGACCGAATATGTTTTCGGCAAGGTCGGCGTCAGCCGCGGCCTCTTCCAGGTCGAAATCCTCCCCGAGATCCCGAAAAATGCCAGCGGGAAGACCCTGTACAGCCAGCTGTAAAGCATGAAAAATCTGCCTGCAAAAAATCGACTCGATCACAAAAGTCTGGTAAGCATCATTTCCGCC
>CACZBB010000087.1 GCA_902779245.1 uncultured Lachnospiraceae bacterium
CTTCCTTCTTCTTTGCTTCTGAATAATAGCTGATACTCTTTTACTTCCTGTAGGCTTTAACATCCCTGTCAGAGTTTCCTTTCTAGCATCCACATCCTACTCTCGCAATTCCATCGTTTGTCATAATTCGTCTCACTCAGTATATTCTGATAAACTGGTTCAAGAAATACTGATAACCTGTCTATCACATCATCAAACAGTAATCCGGATTCTTTTGCCGGATCAAAAGCCTTCCACTGGGTATTCAACGCATCGCTATTCTTAAAGTCTTCAATTTCCGCAAAAACATCAGCCGGCAATTCTCTATTTCGATGAGCCAATGTACTTTTAATCGCTTCAATAAGAAGCTCTCCTTCAAAATCAAAGATCCCTGACAGATAATAAATATCATAGAAGTCTTTCATCCTGCTTGTTCCGGCCATCCTCTGAAGAATTGCATCAAATTTCTCGGCAATAGTGCTTTCCAGTGAATATGTGAAAACCTCCGGAGAAACAAAATCAGGCAGCCTTGTAACAATCGTCCTTTTTATCGGATCAGGCACTATGACATCATCAATGCCAACATCAATGGAAAACGGAATCCTTACCTTTCCTATGCGTCCCATAAAAGAAGTTTTTATACCGGGGTATTTTTTATCTATCGAGATAGTCTCTGTCCCCAGAACCTCCAGCACTATGAAATCATTCCCGGTACTGATGTTGCAGATATCCCTCATGGTCTGTTCTATGTTCTCCACGCTTCCATGCAAATTCTTTATCAGAAAATCAATGTCCCTCGTCGGTCTCGAATCAAATTCCGTAAGTGTATAGATAAACATGCCACCTTTTAAGACTAGATTATCAGCATACTGAGAAAGGGATAATTTTCGTAGAAATTCTTCCTGTGCAAAAAGCTGAAGTACTATCTGAAATGGGATTCCGTCTTCTTTTGACTGATTCTTTAATCTTGTCAGCACCGATGCCGCCATGTTCTTTATAGCCATATCCCAAGTATCTCCCTTACCTTTTTTTCCACATGAAGCAGTTTTGCATACTTCATAAGTCTCGCCTCTACCTTTTTCGGATCTTGTACATATCGCTGGATAGCCATGTTGAAAACTTCGCCATCCACTTTGTTTCTATGAAGAAGGAGATCACAAATTGTTCTTTCTCTGTCGTAAATCTTGACTGGTTTGCCATCAATTTCTGCTTCTTCTATCCCTGCCTGGTAACGATCACTTCGAATAAAGTGCGGCTTTACAATAGGATAATCAATATAGAATCTGGTTCTTGTGCTTTTATTATCTACGGCCAGATGCCACGCTGCCGGGGTTCTGTCCGTATATCCATAGTAATCCAGAGCACTCTCCATGCAGATTACCCCATCCGGAAATAGTGTCGTAATGGTTGGGATATCTGAAAAAGAATCTTCCCCTGAATACTGATAGTAACCACGTCTAACTTGCTCTATCTTGCCTTCTTCCAGCAGATGCTGGATTTTCTTATAATAAAAGCCTTCTTTTTTTAGTTCTGCCGTCCTCATTAGACCACCATGCCGATCAAAAACCGTTTTAAGACGATCACTCATGCCACCACCATCGTTTTATTATATTATACAACATCATAATAGTTTTTGTATAGTTTAATAAATAGATTATATCGCCTGACATGAAAAAAGTCAAGAAAAAACGGTCAGCTGAGAAACATTCTCTTACTAACCGCCATTTCCGATATATTATAAATTCTATTTTGTAGTCACGCCTTCGCATCCACATTTTTCCATTCGGTTCTGATACAGATTCCGTGTCCACCGTAATGCCTGACGAAACAATATCAATCGAAGCACCATCAAGTACGTCCCCTCAGTTGATATCGTCTTAGCCTTATCTGATACTTTCCCACGCTCAGATGTCGATTCCTTAGCGTTCTTGATACTTTCTTCCGCTTCCTTTTTTTGCTTTCTTTTTCTCGGCGGCTTTTTCTGTTTTTTCCTTTTCAGCAGCTTTCTCAGTTCTCTGGGCTTCCTGACATGATTTTACTGTGTCGCTAAGATATCCTCAGCAAGCTAAATCCGAGCTGTTTTTTCGAACAGAGGGATGTTTATTGGAAAGTATCTCTGATAGACTTCTACTATGGAGAGGGATTTCCTCCCGTAAGGGAGGAGATCCTGCCTGCGGCTAATGACACCGGTTCGGATAAGCAAAGAGGAACATCCGTGCAGTACTTCGCGGATGCAAATTTTATGATTTCGAAACTTGGAACAAACGTTGGTTTATGGCTGCCAGACATAAATTGTTGAAAATGTTTAAAAAATGTGACATAGGATGACCATGGAGGATATCAGCAAATGCTGACATCCTCCATCAGTTCAAGAGCGTTCGGAATAATAGTTAAAACAATTTATTTAATTGCAGAATTTGAAGTTTTTGAACAATTGAACCAATGGCAAATTCCTGTCCCGAGATATGCGCAGAAACTTCTCAAAAAATCATTCTGCGTCATGAAAACCGGAATTGATTATTCTGTCCGGGGAAGCTTTATATTCGGAAGCTCCAGCTTATTGACATCCTGAAGGTCGTAAACAATTCCGTTGTCTTCCAGCTCCTTCAGAAACGCATTTACAAAGACAGGGCTCGAAAAGGTCTGTAGAAAATCGAGGGTGAATCGTCCGTTGACAGCAGATATTTCAACGGTCAGACATGCGATCATATGGAAATTGGAATCCTCGGTATTCAGATCCACCCCGTGAAGAGAATTTGTGATAACCACCGGCCGATGGTTTTCCGCAAAAATGTATTGCTTGCTCACCTTTTTTCTGCAATTCAACGAGGAAATAAGGATATCTTTCCATAGTGGAATATTCACAGCATGGCGAAGAACATCTGAATCAATCAAGTCGCGCATACGAAACCTGATCCTGATTTCATTGGGGCTTTCTTTGCTTGTCGTATATAAAGGCCGTAATAAGGAAAACAGACAGATTGCCGGAGGCGAAAAAACATCGATTCCGACTCGCTGTCTGTTTTTGAAATGTAAGCGAAACGATTTACTTCGGCCGCGGATCTGGAGACAAAAAATATTTCCATTTACGGATTCATGATCAAAACTGTCGTCCTTCCTGGCGCAGCGAAGGATCTTTTTTATATTGTGCCGTGAACAGAATGAACAGATAACCTTTTTTATTGGGCGAAGGCCCAGGGAAGCTGGCGGTCTTTCTTGCCAATGCCCCGCGGATGTTGTACAATGATGAAAACAGGAAGGGGGGATGGTGACGCTTTTCACCCGTCCAATATCGTTCAAAAAGAAATGCCTGAGATCGTGCGTGAAACCAGGAGAGACGAAAAAGCTCGGTATCGAGGGGAAGTATGAGGGCATTGGCAACCTGATTCTTGGTTACGCCGCTGCTCCGGCCGGTGATCCCGCACCGAGAAAAGCGGATTATATCTTTAAAATCTGAAGCAGGCTTTCCGTCTTCATAGGTTCGCCGTTTGGTATATCTTTTTACCTTAACAGGCGAATGCGGCCTTTTCCGTAAGGATCGGCGTCAACGGCAGGATCTCATCTTTTGTCAGCCCCGGATCGCGGAAACAAACCCTTCATAACCGATCAGCGAACGGATCAGCACTGCATTTTCTCCATCCTATGGGGCCGGATACCGCCGATGGAAGTGCCGTTCGCGCTGATTTCGATGGAGGCGATTCCTTCACGGTCCAGCAGGCGGCAGATCACAAGGCATTCATCTTCCGTCAGGCCTCCATAGGTAAATTCTGCTGTCACATGAGATGAAGGTTATTCTTGTCGTCTTTGACCGGAAGGCGCTGGAGCTCTCCGAACATATGCTATCTACTGCGTGGAGTGACCATTTCTGTACCTTGTAGTCAGATTATTAGTACAAGATTTCAAGTTTCCATAGTGGTGGTCATTTGTCGTTTGGCAAACGACCACTTTTCATCTTGCCTCTGTTATACTGGTATTATCAAAAAACAAGCGAGGAGGAATCACAATGTACGGAGCTATTCTTGGAGATATGATCGGCGCTCCTTATGAGTTTGACAGGAGCCCGAAAACGAAGGAGTTTCCACTTTTCAGCAAGGGAACAGAATTCACTGACGATACCGTGATGACCATCGCGGTTGCCGAGGCGCTGCTGGACACCATCGGTAAGGCTGATGATGAGATCAAGGCTGCGCTGGTGACCTTAATGCGTAAGTGGGGCAAGCGGTATCCCAATGCCGGATACGGCGGTCGTTTCTACGGCTGGCTCAGAGCGAGGTATCCTGAGCCCTACGGCAGCTATGGAAACGGCTCGGCCATGCGGGTGTCTTCCGCTGGCTGGCTTTATGATACTCTGGATGAGACGCGGAGAATTGCACGGCTGACCGCTGAGGTCACTCATAATCACCCGGAGGGCATCAAGGGAGCGGAGGCAACGGCCAGCGCGATCTTCCTTGCCCGTACAGGAACAAACAAGGAGGAAATCAAGGACTACATCGTTAACGAGTTCGGCTATGACCTGTCCCGCACCTGTGATGAAATCCGGCCCGCCTACCACCATGTGGAGAGCTGCCAGAAGACGGTACCGGAGGCAATCACAGCATTTCTTGAGGGTGCTGACTTTGAGGATGTTATTCGGACGGCAGTATCCCTTGGCGGTGACTGCGACACCTTGACCTGCATCGCCGGGAGCATTGCAGAGGCTTTCTACGGCATCCCGGATGAGATGGTTTCAGAGTGTAGAAAGCGACTGCCGAAGGATATGCTGGCGGTGCTGGATCACTTTGCGGAAAAGAAACTGCCGATGGAGCCAGCGTTCCAAGATCCGTTTCTGGACGGGAACGAGCTGATTGAAGCAGCCATCCACGCCTGCTATGCTGAGGCGACAAAGGGGAAACTGTCCGCCGTATTAGAGGCGATCCGGCAGCGGATGCACGAGGACGGACATTTCATGATCCCGGTCTTGGCATCGGAGAACGGGACTGAATTCACCTTCCGCACAATACAGACAAAGGACGGAAAAGAATGGCTGGTGGCGTTTACGTCCCCAAAGGAATACGGAAAGGGACAGCCGAGCCAGATCATTTCCAACTTTATTGACACCATGCTGAAGGCCTGCATCGACACTGAAAACAACGGATTCATCATCAATCCCTGGGGAGAGTCCTTCATACTGACCGCAGAACTGATCGACATGATACTCAAAGCGGATGGCGGCGTAGAATACCACGTGCCGGATGATGCTATCACACCGGAGCTGCTGGAAGATGGGTCATTCCTGAAACGCGCAATTGAAATCTGTAACCGGAATCGCACTCATCTGAACATGATCAAGCTGATGAAGATTCTGCGTGACAGCTGGATTTGGATTCCCTGCAATGCCATCATGAGTGATGCCGACTATGCCGCGCTGGAGAAGGTTGTAAAAGACGCGGAGCAGAACGGCGGCCTCGACTCACTCGTGGGTAAGACACTGAGCAATCAGGACAACATCCGCATGGTACCGGACATCCTGCAAAACGGCGATGAGTTTTTCTTCCCGGTGTTCACAACGGCAGAGGAAATGGGTGACTATGGACAGGGCTTCTCCAAGATCGAAAAACATTTTCTGGAGGCTGCTGCACTGGCGAGGAACAATGAGAAAAGCGTCGCCGGGATTGTAATCAACGCCTTTTCCGAGCCGTTTGTAATACCTCGTGACCTGTTTGAGATGATCGCAGAGATGCCCTCTGCTGTCGAGAAAAAGTAGGATTCTGAACATGAGTAATATGAGAACTATCCGGGTGACGGGCAAAGGCCAAAGCAAGGTCAAGCCGGACACGACTCGCATCACCATGTCCTTGTAGGGCACCTGCCCGGAGTACGGTGAGACGCTGCGTCATTCGTCTGAGGACACGGAGCATCTGAAGGATATGGCGTCTGAGAGAATTGTTTTCAAAAAGGCGAAATACTAAGGATATATGCGGAAAAACGGGCCTTCAGACGGTTTGCCCCATTTTAATTTTTTTGCCATGAAAAAAGACCCAAAGATGCAAGCGGGGCTTTTCTTTTTCCGAAAAGGTTCATTTCCGGAACCGGGCACTTTTTATGTCATAAAAGGCCTCAAAAACCTCTGAAAACGCTGGTTTTCAGGGGTTTTTTATACGAGATTTTTATCCTCTGAGCCATAAAATCATTTTCGGTTGAGATATTTCCCGGCGGATTCGTAGTATACTGTTGAAGGGAGGTGAGCGCTTGGACGATGATAAAATAGTTGAACTGTTCTTTGCGCGCAAGGAACAGGCTGTCCGTGAACTGTCCGACAAATACGGAGCGGTTTTCCGCAAGGTTGCCGATAATATACTGAACGATCGGCTGGATTCCGAAGAATGTGTCAATGATGCTTATCTCGCGGTTTGGAATACCATACCGCCAAAGAAGCCAGACTCCTTAGTAAGCTACGTTTGCCGGATCGTTCGGAATCTTGCTCTCAAAAAATACCATGAAAAAACCGCGCAAAAAAGAAACAGCCATTACGATGTTGCCCTGGAGGAACTTGCGGATTGTCTTCCTTCGCCTGTCTCCGTTGAGGATGAAATATCGGCAAATGAACTCGCCGAAATGGTGAACCGTTTTCTCGGGACGTTGGGGCAACGGGACAGGGTCATGTTT
The DNA here is from genome assembly GCA_902779245.1 of uncultured Lachnospiraceae bacterium. GTDB lineage: Bacteria > Bacillota > Clostridia > Lachnospirales > Lachnospiraceae > Chordicoccus. The sequence continues at coordinate 6,625 of CACZBB010000087.1, forward strand.
GTCCGGCGTTACTGGCACGCGGATTCTCTGGACGAGCTTGCCGCACTGCTTCACAGGAGCAAGCATTACATTTCGGTTCGTCTCTCACGAATCCGCAAAGCCCTTCGGAAATACCTGATCAAGGAGGGAATAGCCCTATGAAAAAAAAGGATGATTCTCCGTTCGCCGGTTATCCGGATGGAAAAATGAACGATGAGGCAGCGATGGACGCTTCTAACCCGACCGATTCCGCGGATGAAAAAAATGTTGACGCATCAGCAGCGTATGTATCTCAAATTATCACCTGTATAAAGGACACATATATTGACGAAGCGACAACATTTGCGTCAGACTATGAAAGAGAAACGCCCGGAAGCTTCTCCGGGTATAAAAAACGCACACCGCGCTTCCAACGGCATTTGGCGGCCGCATGTATCGCCTTGCTTGTCGTAATCGGATCCGCAGTATTTGCATTTGCCATTGAAGCTCAGGAATACAATACTGCCGTTGCGTTTTTCGAGGAAAATGGCTTATCTACGGAGGGACTGAGCCGGGCGGAGGTGAAAGCCGTCTATCGGGATATTGCGGAAAAGAAATTTTCCTATGGAAAGACGGCGGAAGTGCTGCGGCAGGCTGTTCCGGGCTGGGAGATTTCACAGGTCGAGCCGACACCGGAAGAACTTGCCTCTCTTTGGGACGGAAAGGAAGCGTTGGAGCTTAGGCAGGGAATCAGCTTCAGTTTTCATTCAGAGGAAACGTATGATGAAGAAAGTGACAGCATCATTCTGGACAAGAGTGTGCTGAAATGCTACCGGGATAAAGAGCTGCTTTGGACTGCGGAATTCAGGGGTTTTACGATCATGGGTTATCAAAACGCAGAAGCCGGAGTCGCGGTTTGGGGCTTTTCCAAAAGAAGGTTCATCGGGGAGAGAACCCATGCATGGATCGCCCTTGTGGATAACGAAGGAAACATAAAGTGGCAGCGGCGGCTCGACCATGCTTTCGAGTTCGAATTCGTAGAATCCATGTTAAGCAGCGAAGATGGTACCTGGGCAGTCTTCAGCGAAGGAGCTGCAAAGTACCTGTGCTTTAGCCGTTACGATGCTGACGGAAACGAGCTCGGCGTCTGTAAAACGGAAGTGGGGAGGCTGGAAATCTGGAAAACGGCACATTTGGGAAACGGCTATCTCGTCTACCTCGGAGATTGGTCGACGCATGCCACGCCACTTCTTTACAAGCTGGACAGGGAAGGCCATGTGACGGATTGCTTTTCGTATGAAACGGAGGACTGTGAATACCGAATCACAGATATGATAGAATATGGCGAAGGGGTTTACCTTTCCGCCTATGCTTTCCCGAAACAGGGGGATGAAGGAGGGCGGCATGAGATTGCAAATATTCTGGATTATTGCCATTCCAGGGAAAACCTGGAGATTATTTCCAGCGAGGAACTGACGCCGATCGTGCGGGACAACTATACGGCCGTCCTGCTTGTGTGCTCTCCGGAAGGCGTTCTTAGCCCAAAAACCTTTTATTCCGTAAAAGGTTCCCTTGGCGGTGAATTGTCCGTGAATGCCCTGGGGCGGCTTGTATGGAGCGTGGAAAGCATCTCGTCCGTCGGCTTTTCTCCGTATACCAACGCTTATTCCCTGTGGGGGAACAGCAGGTTGTTCCGCTATACCTTCGATGCGGGGGGAACGCTGCTCGAACAGACGGATACAGGTCAGTACCTGCCGTATGAACGATGATCCTATGGCGTTATCGCGTACGGGGGTGCCGCGCTGCGATCTAAATGTTTCTGGTCACACGGTGACCAGAAACGAAGGCGTTTTGCAATGAAATCGCCCTGCGGGCGATGGCAAAACGCAGGTCAGCGGCAAACTATAATTTTATGGTTCATACACAGGCTGATTTATGTCACTGGCCCGTGCCAAACAGCGAGTGTTTGGCACGGGAGTGACTTGTAACATCTAAATACCTTTAGAAATGCCTTTTGGGAACAGCAGGCTTGTGGCCGAAAGCGCCAAATGCCGGTTCCTCCGAGAGCATGAGCAAAAAAAGTCAACGGCCGGTTGACCGAATCCCCTTCTGAGTCTGGTACAATCCAGTCAACAAACCTGAAAGGGGGATAATCATTATGAATGGAAACCTTACAGAAATCGTATTTATCCTTGACAGGAGCGGCTCTATGGCGGGACTGGAGGAAGACCGACCGTCGAAGACGATCTTTGTCATCACGACAGACGGCATGGAAAATGCCAGCCGCCGCTACAGTTATTCCCAGGTTCAGCAGATGGTGAAGCGTCAGCAGGAAAGATATGGATGGGAGTTCCTTTTCCTTGGCGCGAACATGGACGCGATCTCCGCGGCGAGAACATTCGGAATCCGGGAAGACCGGGCTGTACGTTATACCTTTGACAGCGCCGGGACAAGCCTGAATTTTGAGGTCGCCAGCAGGACCATCGCAAGAGTCCGCAGCGGACAGGAGATTGATGCAAACTGGTGCGCGGAAATCGAAGAGGACTATGGAAAGAGGGGGTAAGTGAAATGTACGGAGCAATTTTAGGCGATATGATCGGCGCTCCCTATGAGTTTGACCGGAGGAAATAATTCGTTACAAGTCACTCCCGTGCCAAACACTCGCCCTAAAGGACTAGCTGCGCGTCGCTGTTTGGCACGGGCCAGTGACATAAATCAGCCTGTGTATGAACCGCCCTCAAAATTGACGGCATTACCTTCCTCATCCTTATAGAAGGAAACTGTCTCTGTCCCAGTCTGCCTGAAACCCAGGGAATTCAATAATTTGACCGATGGCGTGTTGTTTAAAGCTGTTCCCGCAGTGATTTTTATCATGAGTCCGATACTCAGACAAGAATATAACCTCTGAATCCGCGCGCAGAATAGTAGGAATCCGCTCCGTTGTGAAAAGTGAAAACAGTATCATAGCGCCGTTCGCAGAACAGCGCGCCGCCCTTGCTGCGGATATCATCCGGCGTAGCGATCCAGCTTGACGTTTTCAGATCAAATGAGCCGAGACTTTGCAGTCGACGATAGAGTTCCTCCGTCATCATCGATATGCCAATCTCTTTCGCTTTCCGTTCGGCGCTGCCTGACGGCGGATTTTTCGTGCGCTTATGCAATGCATTTTCGTCATAGCATAGGCTTCTGCGCCCGACGGGCGATTCCTTTGCGCAGTCGCAGAAAATGAGTTTTCCCGTCTTTATGTCATACCCTATGGTGTCCGGCTCACCGCCGCTTTCCTCCATTTTTTGCAAAACTGCGATGGCAGCGGAGGCCTCGCGCAGCCTATGCTCCACCTCGGACCACTCCAAATCCGGATGAAGATCCTTTTGTTTTGAAAATCTCACTTTCAGTAATTCCAGCATCATGCTCACCTCCATAAATCCCGATCTGTCGAGAACCATAAAAACGAAAATTTGCCGGTCTTTCTCGTTAGGACCATCCTTCACATCCGCCACAATTAAAGCATCCGTTACAAAGAATCTTAAACGAACATTCATCACATATTGCAAAGATGAGACAGAACGCAGTCTACTGGTGATGACGACCTGATCAGTTAGGAAGACCAGGCTTAATCGTTCGCCGGGCGGTTAGGAGCTGTTATCAGGAAATTCTTTTCGAACTCCGCCGCGGGCAGGGGGCGGGAGAAATAGTAGCCTTGAACCATCTCGCACCCGAGCTTCTTGAGGAACTGAAGCTGCGCTTCCCGCTCCACGCCCTCCGCGATGACGATGACCTTTAAGCTCTTTGCGATATCCAGGATCAGCGCCACCAGGTGCTGGTCCTTTTCTTCGTGGTCAACGTTCCGGATGAACTCCCTGTCCATCTTCAGAACATCGACAGGCATTGTGGAGAGCATGTTCAGCGAGGAGTAGCCGGAACCGAAATCATCCATTTCCACCCGGAAGCCCCGCTCGCGCAGAGCTTTGATGACCTGAATGACCTGATACGCGTTCTCCGTGTAGGCGGACTCCGTAACCTCCAGGTTGAAATCCGTATGCTCCAGTCCGTTGCTGCGCAGAATTTCCTCCAGAATCTCCAGCAGCGCCGGATCGAACACATCTATGCGGGACAGGTTGACGGAGACCGGAACGGTCACGCCGTATCGGCCCTTCCACTCGGCGACCTGCCGGGCCGCCTCGCGCCAGACATATTTGTCCAACAGGCTGATCTGGCCGTTCTTCTCAAAAAGCGGGATGAAATCATTTGGCGGGATCATGCCAAGCTCCGCATGGCGCCAGCGGACGAGCGCTTCCGCGCTGGCCAGCTTCGGAGGCTCTGCCTGAATGTCGAATTTAGGCTGAAAGTATACCTCGAACTCGCGGGCGTCCAGAGCGCGGCGGAGATCATTGGCCAGGCGCTGCTCATATTTTTCGCGTTCCCGGACCGTCTCGTCATAAACGATCAGAGGCTTATTGTAAAGTCCGCGGGCCATTTTGCACGCGATCTGGGCTCTGTCAAACAGCTGCACGGGCTCCAGGCCCTTCTGCCAGGGCATCACGCCCATGCGCAGACGGGCGTTGGTCGTGGGAAAATCCTTGTCCAATCTGGCCTGCAGACGCTCGTAGGTTCTTTGATGACTTTCCAGGTGATACGAGTAGATATCGAAGCGGTCCGCGTCAAATCTTCCCGCGATTCCCCTCAGCTCCCGCGTGATGGCGAAGATTTCATTTCCGAGAACACGGAGCATCTCATCACCCAGCTTGCGCCCGTGAAGATCGTTGATCGCGTGGAACTGCTCGATATTCAGCACGATCGCATCCATCGGCCGGTCCGGATGCTCCTGGTGCATGCGGTTCGCGTACTGGAAGAAATACTTCCGGCCGTACAGACCGGTAAGGTCGTCTCTCTCTGTCGCGGAGATGAGCCGCTTCGCCCTTTTCACGGCCCGGATATTCATGATGAGGAGCGTTAAGATCGTCAGAACCACAAGGGCGATGAGCGTCATGACCAGCGGGAGATGATCCACCAGGACATCGGTAAAAGTGAGCTTCGCGTCCTCCGAGACGTAATGGGTCATCGCCGAATTCACATAAGTATCCGGCACCATGCTGGTCACCTTGGCCAGCACGGAATAGAGCTCCGTCTGCCCTTTGTTGACCGCGAAGCAGTAGTCAAGGACGACGCCCAGAGACAGGGTGGTCAGCCGGTTTTTCTCACAGAGCCTGGCGAGGTTGTTGTAGCGGTAGTTGCTGATGATGAGGCAGTCCGCCTTGCCGGCGGAAACTCCCTTCAGGCATTCCTCGGAGTTTTCGAAGTATTCTTTTTCCCAATCCGGGAAATTCTTCGCAAGGAACGCTTCGTAATTCTGGTTGCCCTTGTTAACGGCCGCGACCACCGGCGTCGTCTTCGCGAAAATATTCGGGTCCTTGATCCGAACCACCGCGTACATTTCTGTCGTGATCAGCGGAGGCGTCATGACCGTGCCGGAAAGCTCCGCCTCGTGAGCGCTTAAATTCGCCGGAAATACGCAATCGATCTCACCGGCACGAAGCGCGAGCATGGCCGCCTCGTTCGTGGGGTACCCGATGGTTTCGAATTCCAAATGCGCGTTCGGCATGCAGTCCGCGGCGAGAATCAGAAAATCCTTGAGAACGCCGGTCAGCTCGCCGGTTTCCGGGATCGTGTCGCAGAAGGCCATATAGTTCTGCTGATAGCCGACACGGATCTTTCCCTTCGCGGACAGCCATTCCGTTTCCTGCCGTGAGAGAAACGCGTTGGCTCCGGCTCTCCGGATATATTTTTCGTAAAGCTGCGTGTTGTAATAGCGGTTTTCGTCCTGAATCATGCTCATCGCATATTCCAGATCCTCCAGCAGGTCGGGACGGCTCGCCGTGACGGCGAAAAAGTAGTCCGATGAACCGATTTTATATTCCGGAACCGCGTGCCGGGCATCGACAAAGGAGTCTACGGTGACATACGCGTCAAGCCCCCCGCTCGAGAGCATTTTGAGGGAGTTATCCTCGGAGCCGGTGAGCGGGATCAGCTCGGACTGAATGCCGTTCTGCGCGGCCCAGTCTTCATAGAGCTTTGCCTGAACGCTTCCGGCGTTGACGCCGACCTTTTTCCCGTTCAGCGTGGATTTGTCCGCGTTGGAGATCGGGCCGCCGGGCAGCGCGAAGAGATAATACTCCTCCGTGCCCATGGGGATCGAGGGAAAGAGCATCTTTTCCGCCCGCTTCTCCGTGAAGGACACGTCGCTCAGAAGATCGATCTCCCCCGTTTCCAGCTTCTTCAGAAGCTCGGGCCAGCTACCTTCGACATATTCATACGACCAGCCATTATAAGCGGCCAGCTTAAGCTGATACTCATAGCCATAGCCGGAGCGATATCCCTGTTCGTCGATAATATTGTAGGACGAGTCAAACCAGCCGACCCGCACGACCTTGCGGTCCGGTTCCGCCGCGCGTGCCGCGCAGGGCACCACGGAGAGAAGCAAGGCTGTCAGAAACAGCACAATACACATAATCCGTTTCATGATGCGCATTGTTATACCCCCGGCTTTAAGAGGCCTTAAATTCTTATTTTTCATGCATCCGCGGATCCGCCCGCCCAAAACCGGCGCGACGCCAAGATCGTCCGAGGGACAATCTTATTGCTAAAACGCCTTCGTTGCGGGGACGGTGTGAACAGTAACATTTTACCATATTTGGCCATATTTCGGAACATAAAATATGAAAAATGCCAATAAAAAAGGGTCAATTGGTTTCTGGTCAGACGGTGACCAGAAACGCAGGTCAGCGACAAACGATAATTTTATGGTTCATACACCGGCTGATTTATGTCACGGCCCGTGCCAAACAGCGACGCGCAGCTAGTCCTTTAGGGCGAGTGTTTGGCACGGGAGTGACTTGTAACTCGTTATCACATAAAATTCGTGATTGAGTCATAAAAAAGGAGACTGCAATATACATTTTTTGGTATAATAACGGTGTCAGCCCTGCGGAAGCAATTCCGTGAAAGAATCCATAACGAGGAGGTTGAGATTTGAAACCAGCATTTTACGAACCGTCCGTATGTATGTGCACTCCGGAAAACCCGAATACCATGGGGATCTGCGCGACGCTGACGGAGCCGGTAAACGGCGCGGCCCTTCGGGAAGCGGTGGAGCGTCTCCGGGAGCGCTTCCCGTATTTCTATGTCCAGGTAAAACAGGAGGGAAACAACCTGATCGTCGTTCCCAACGATCTTCCGGTGGTGATCCGGGATAGGTGGGATCCGATCCTGCTTTGCTCCGCGGAAGCCAATTATCATCTGCTTTCCTTCAAATACGAAGGCAGCCGGCTGGCCGCCGAGGTTTCCCACTCGATTACGGACGGAGCCGGTTTCCTTCCGTACTTCAAGAGTGTTCTGTACGTTTACCTTTCTGCCGTGACCGGACAGACGTTTAATCCGGCCGGATTCCGCCTGCCCGGGGATGAGATCCCGGAAGCGGAGACCGGCAATCCGTTTGCGGGTATTGACCTGGATGCCGCGGAGGAACCGCTTTACCAGAAACCGCCGATTACGGATTATTTCCGGCTGGAGAATCCCGAAGAGGGCGGAAAACGCGCGTGCACGGCCTTTTACCTTCGTTTTCCCGAGGAGCCCGTCATGCGGTACTGCAGGGAAAATGACGCCAGCCCGAATGTTCTGTTCAGCGTCCTGCTCGCCAGGGCGGCAAGGCGTTTTGATCCGGCAAATGAGAAAACCGTATCCTGTCTGATCTCCGTTGACAATAAGGCGCAGCTTGGAAATTTCGAAAATTACCGCATGGCCGTGGATACCGCCTATGTGGATATGCCGAAGAGCCAGGCGGATTACGATATTTCGAAAGCCTGCACAAAGGCGCGCGGGCAGCTGATGCTGCAGGCGCAGCCGGAAAATGTCATGTATACGCTGAAAACACGCAAGGCCGGCTACGAGAAGATGGAACAGATGCCTTTGCAGATGTGTGTGGACATTCACAAACAGTATATCGGAGCCCACAGGGCCAGCTTCTGCGTTTCCTACGCCAACAGCAGGAGCTTTGGGCCGCTGGATCCGTATATCCGGGAGGTCTATCTTCTCAGCGAACCGAAGGTGACGGACGTGATGATCGAGCTGAGCTGCATCAATCATCAGTTTTTCGCGATGTTCGGCCAGCCATTTTCTTCGGAAGGCTTTTTCCGGGCGTTCCTCGCCGAGCTGGAGGACGCGGGAATACCCTGCGATCTCATGAGAAAGGAACCCTTCCGGCTTAGCGGCGTAAGGTATGACGGCCTCGAGGGCGTGCGCTTATAAAATGGTGGCGGGGCGGAAAGGAGGAGCTGTAAAATGGCCGGAAAAAAGACGGAAAAGACCAACGTGATGCGCGTGCTGGAGCAGAAGAAGGTTCCTTACGAGCCGCACGAGTATGCCGCGGACGCGACCCTGAGCGGGGAGCAGATCGCAAAGATCCTCGGGGAGGATCCGGACCGGGTGTTTAAGACGCTCGTGACGCAGGGACGGTCCGGGCAGTATTACGTCTTCGTGATCCCGGTGAAGGGAGAGCTTGACCTGAAGAAGGCCGCGGCGGCGGTCGGGGAGAAATCCGTCAGCATGCTTAAGCAAAAAGAGCTTCTCCCCCTGACCGGCTACGTCCACGGCGGCTGCTCGCCGATCGGCATGAAGAAGCCCTTCCCGACGAGCATCCACGAGACGGCCAGAGCGTACGAGAAAATGTTTGTCAGTGCCGGTAAGGTCGGGATGCAGATCGGTCTGGCTCCGGAGGACCTGGCGAAAACGGTCGGCTGCGGATTTGCGGACCTGGTGTGCGAACGCGCGGAGGCATAGACGGGTAAAGGATGCCGGCCGGATGATGCGGAGGCGAGATGGACGCGAGGTGCGAACGCGTGGAGGCATAGACGGGTAAAGGATGCCGGCCGGATGATGCGGAGGCGAGATGGACGCGAGGTGCGAACGCGCGGAAACATAGACGGATATAAAGGCAGGCTGTGTTAAGGAACCGGCATCCGGGAGGTGTTCGGGACGCATCCCGGAGAATCGAAAAGGAGAACAGGAACATGAAAAAAATCCATACAAATAAGGCGCCGGCGGCGGTGGGACCGTATTCGCAGGCGGTCGTTGCGCAGGGCATGGTTTATACCTCGGGGCAGATCGCGCTGGACCCGGCGACGGGCCGGCTTGTCGGAGAGACCATCGAGGAGCAGGCGGAGCAGGTCATGAAGAATCTTCTGGCTGTCCTTGAGGAAGCCGGGGCAAAACCGGAAAATACGGTCAGGACGCTCTGCTTCCTTACGGATATCAACGATTTCGCGGCGTTCAATGAGGTTTACGCCAGATACTTTACCGAAAAGCCTGCCCGTTCCTGCGTGGCTGTCCGGTCCCTGCCCAAAGGCGCAAAATGCGAGGTAGAGCTGATCGCCGCACTGTAAGATCGTCAGCGGCCCCGCGGGGACGGGAAGAGCAGAATAAGAGGATGACAGCGAATGAGGATCGTGAATCTGATCGAGAATACGGAAGGCCGTGCGGGCTGTGCCTTTGCCCACGGCCTTTCCTTTTACGCGGAGACAGAGAAGCACCGACTGCTCCTGGACCTGGGGCCGTCGGAGGAAACGCTGAAAAACGCGGACCGGCTGGGGATTGATCTGTCGGCGGTGGATACGGTCATTTTGAGCCACGGCCATTACGACCACGCCGGCGGGATCCTTGCATTTGCCAAAAGAAATGCGAGGGCGGCGATTTACATGCAGGCGTCGGCGGCAGGGGAATATTTCGCGGATGACGGACCGGACGCGCCCGTGCGGTACCGCTATATCGGGATCGACAAAGGCATCGCGGACCTTCCGCAGACGAGGCGGCTGAGGGGGGATTATGTCCTTGACGAGGAGGCCGAGCTGTTTACGGTGAAGGAAAGACGCCGGGAGCTTCCCTTTACGAACCGGCGGCTTCTGGTCCGCGGAGAGGACGGGTATTGGCCGGATGATTTTTCGCATGAGCAGTTTCTGGTGCTCCGGGAAAAAGGGAAGATGGTCCTTATGTCCGGATGCGCGCATAACGGGATCCTGAACATTCTGGAGGCTTTCCGCGGAAAGTACGGGAAGGCTCCGGAGCTTGTCGTCAGCGGCTTTCATCTTATGAAAAAGTCGCCGTACCGGGAGGAGGAGCTTCGGGAGATCGAGGAGATCGCGAAGAAGCTTACGGAATATCCCACGAGGTTCATAACCTGCCACTGCACCGGAGAAGAAGCTTACCGGCGGATGAAGTCGGTCATGGGACGGCAGCTGGAATACGTACACTCCGGCGAGGGCGCTTTGCTGGAATGACCGGAAGGAAAGGGTTCCCGCGGCAGGGAAACTTTTTGGCGACGAACCAGACATGAACGGAAGGACGGGCGATCGTTGCCGTGAACGGAGTGAAGAGCAAACACAAGGAGGACAGGAACATGCCGAAGATTACATTTATGGGGGCGGGATCCACGGTATTTGCCAAGAACGTTCTTGGCGACAGCATGATGACGCCGGCGCTGGCGGAGAGTGTGATCGCGCTGTATGACATCGACGCCACGCGCCTTGACGAGTCGTACGCGATGCTGCAGGCCATCAACCGCAACAACGGCTCGAAGGCCAGGATCGAAAAGTACCTTGGCGTCGGGAACCGGAAGGAAGCGCTCAGGGACGCGAAGTATGTCGTCAACGCGATCCAGGTTGGCGGCTATGATCCCTGCACGATCACCGATTTCGAGATTCCGAAAAAATACGGCCTGAAGCAGACCATCGCCGACACGCTGGGCGTGGGCGGCGTGTTCCGTGCGCTGCGCACGATCCCGGTGATGCTGGACTTTGCCCGCGATATGGAGGAGGTCTGCCCGGACGCGTGGCTGCTGAACTACACGAATCCGATGGCGATGCTTACGGGCGCGATGCTCCGTCTGACAAATGTAAAGACGGTCGGGCTTTGCCACAG
>CACZBB010000088.1 GCA_902779245.1 uncultured Lachnospiraceae bacterium
CGGCGGGGCGGCTGTTCGGACGGATGAAGCCTGGTTCGTCCCGTTGGAACAGCTGGAAGCCACGGGCGGTGTCTTCAGTTGTCGGTTCGACGGCGGGTTTCGGGTCTTTCCATGGAACCTCTGTAAAGCTCTTGCCTTCGCAAGTCACGAGTTCCCAAGACGTTTCCGAAAAAGGCCTTTTATCGTTGTCATAGGCGGTGAAAGCGGCCTGCCCGATCATGAACTGGTCCTTCGGATAGCGCAAACCGACAAGATGGGAGAGCTCGTTTCGTCGGTGTTCGACTATGCAAAGCTGGGAAGCGAGGGTTTCGCCCTTCAGCGCGAAAAGCTGAACCTTCCCGAGCTGCTGTTGCGCGAAGCGGCTACTGCATACACCGACGCCGAGGAAGCGGCCATGGAGGCCCGCCTTGGCGCACGAACGATCACGGCGCCGTCGCGGGTGACCTCCAGCCCCAGGGTCTTTCGGTCAGAGCGGCGGAGCTCATACTTGATATCCATCAGTGCTTGATCACCCACCCGAAGAGGATGTACTCCTGGATCCACTGCCACAGCGTCCTGTTGACCGTGACGGCGCACTCGGCGTGGGCAAAGCCGTCGGCGGAGGCACAGGTGATGACGGCCTCGCCCTTGCCCACGGCGTGAACGGTGCCGTCGGTGTCCACGGTGGCTACCCGCTCGTCGGAGCTGACGAAGTACACGATGGACGACTCCGCGTTGTCCGGGAAGAGCGTCCAGCGCAGCTGCCCGCTCTCTTTGTAGTTCAGAGCCATGGAGGCGGGCTCCATGTCGATCCGGGAGACGGCGACCCTGGCAGGGAGGGACCGCTCCTGCAGCACGCAGCCGCAGTCGGCGCACAGCAGCTGCTCCAGGCCCTCCGTGCCATAGCCCGGCTCCACGGCCACCACCCACTCCCCGTCCACGTGGGGAGGAATGACCTCCTGGCGGATCACCTGGCCGCACTTGGCGCACAGCAGGCTCTTCACGCCGCTCTCCTCATAGGTGGCGTCCTGGGTGACGACCCACTCTCCGGGCTCATGGGTCACGGGCACAAAACTGTCCTTCCAGGTGTTGCCGCATACGGAGCAGGTGTGCTCCGTGTACCCCGCCTCGGCACAGCTGGGCTCATGGACGGTGTCGACGATGTCCGGCTGAGCGTCGAGGTCAGCTTTGCTCCCGAAGGCATCGTGAGGCTTGCGGACGCTCATATGAAGAACGGGGAGATGGTCCTTGAATTCGACGCGGTGAGCCCGGGGGAAACAACGGTCAATATTAAACGGAAGTTTTATGAAGAGGGAGATTGGATCCATGAACAGGCGCGGATCCTGCGGGTCGTGCCGTTCAACATCATTGTCGATAAAACCTACGGAATCGGCACCTTTAACGGGTATTACGGGGTCGTCTGTACCATCATCGGCACCCTGGCCAGGACAGTTTTGCTATCAGATGATCGCCTGCGGAGGCGTAAGCATTTATTTCCTGGTGCTTTCGATGTTTCTTTTCTACAAGCTGCTCAATAACGGCGTCCGCGGCTTCGGCGACTTTCTGTTCTATGTGACAAATATCGGCATTTATCTGCTTTTGGCGCTCACGCCGGTGATGTTCGTGCTTTCAGCGCTGCTGTTCTTCAGTAATATCTGGCTGATCCGCCATGAAGGCCGCCGCCCGGCTAATACCCTCGGGATTATTTTCGCGATTCTCTGGGTTTTGGGAACGATCCTGACCGTCGGGGCGGGCGTGACCACGGTCTTCGACATCTGGGAATTCCCGAACGGAGAACTCTTTCGCAATATCTTCATCTATATTGTCTGCTATTTTGAATGCATGTTTCTTTCGACGGTCGCCTGCTCGTTCCTGGCGGCAAAATATGTCCCCGACGCCGACCGTGACTATATCATCATCCTCGGCTGCCGCATGAAGAAGGACGGGTCGCTGACGCCGCTGCTCAAAGGCCGTGTGGACGCCGCGCTGAAGTTCGAAAAGGCGCAGGCAAAAAAAACGGGAAAGCATGCGGTCTTCGTGCCCTCCGGCGGGCAGGGCGAGGGAGAGGTTATCCCCGAAAGCGAAGCCATGGCGCGGTACCTGCTGGAGCAGCAGATCCCGGCGGAACGGATCCTGCAGGAGAATCAAAGCACCAGCACCTTCGAGAACATGCAGCTCTCAAAGAAAGTGATCGAGGCGCATGGCGGCCGCATCGGAGAGAAAAGGATCGCGTTCGCGACAACGAATTACCATATTTTCCGCGGCTATGTTCTTGCTCAGAAAAATGGCTTTGACGCGAAGGGAATCTCGGCCAGGACAAAATTTTACTTTTTCCCCAACGCGTTTCTTCGGGAATTTGTCGGTTTGATCGTGGACAGAAAATGGCTGCACATCGCGGCGGTTGTGCTGATCGCGCTGTTCTTCCTGATCTTCCCCTTTGTAATTGGATAAGGAAAGGTGCTCTCGATGGAAAAGAAAACAGAAACGGTAAAGATGCGTACCGGGGTTCTCCTGATGGGGATTATTGTCTGCGGAGGGATCTTCGGCTGGGTTTACGAGACGCTCTTTTACATGTACAATTATGACGGGCTCATCGTGAAAAGAGGCTCGTGCTTCGGGCCGTGGATCGATATCTACTGCCTCGGCGGCGTCCTCATCTATTTTGCCTGCCGGAAGATGACGGACAAGCCGTGGCTGATTTTTCTGGTGAGCGGCGTTCTCTGCGGGGCGCTGGAGTACGCGGCCGGTTTTATCCTCGACCGCGTCAACGGCGGGCACTGGGGCTGGAACTATAACACGGAAAAGCTGAATTTCGGAAATATTAACGGGTACATCTGCCTGCGCTCGGTTCTGGTCTTCGCGTTATCCGGCCTTTTGCTGTTCTATGTGATGATCCCCGGGCTGAAATGGCTGCAGAGCAAGATCGGCGAGAAGGCTTTTGCCCGCCTCTTTATCATCCTCGGCGCAATCGTTCTGGCGGATATCTTTTATAATGACGTCCTGGCCTTTGTTTTCGGCCTGCCGAGCGCGTCGCAGATTTACTTTAAGCTCGGCTGGTTCCCGCCGATCTCGTAAGCGGAAGAGGAACGTGATGCCAGGAAATGCAGCCACGAAGAAATGAGTTGACCCAAAAATATATAAGGAGGACTGTATGTCGATTACCGTGAATTTACGTTATACAGGCAAGAACGGAAACGCGCAGAAGTTTGCGAGGGAGATGGTGAACAGCGGGACGGTCGCCGCGATCCGCGCGGAGGCCGGAAATCTTCGCTATGAGTATTATCTGGCTATGGACGACCCGGAGACGGTGCTGTTAATCGACAGCTGGGAGAACCAGGAGGCGATCGACATCCACCACGCGTCTCCCATGATGGCGACCATCGCCGCGCTCCGCGAAAAATATGATCTGCATATGACCGCCGAGCGGTATGTCAGCGCCAAGACACCGGCGTCGGAAAGCCGGTTTATCAGGAACTAAATCTAAAGGCGCATTCAAAGCCTCGTCCCCTCCATAAGAGCCGCGTGCAGCCAAGGGCCGTGCGCGGCTTTTTACAAGCGCAGCAGCGGCAGGGCGTGGTCGGGGCGCGGCGGCTGACCGGTTTTTTTGGCGCGAACCGCCTCGTAAAGGCTTTGAGAAACCATTTCCCGGCGAAGATGAGCCTTTGCCTCCGGCCTGGCGGCGATGGCTTCCGCCTCCGCGATACGATAAAGCACCGGCACGGACGCATTTGCCGCGATTTTTTGAAGAAGAGGCTGCGCGTCTTTCCGGTACCCGAGGATCCTAAGATACGGCAGGGAGGTTTCCGCGCCCTTCGGAAGCTCCAGAAGGATCGAGAGCAGGGCGCGGGAAACCGCCGTCAGGGTCGTGTTTTTGCTTCGTACGCTTTCGGCAAATGCCCGGTACGAAGTGAATCGGGCTCTTTTTTCGAAGAAACGCCGGGCGAGGTCTTCCGTCACGCCGGCAAATGGAAGGTAGTCTTCGAAGGAGACCGCTTTAAAAAGACTCGCGGAAAGAAGGAGGGAGAAATCCTCCGGCGTGACGAGGCCGTTTTTGCGGATGTCTTCAAGGAAGATGTCCGCGGAGGCGGCGGGCATCGTGCGGCGGGCGAGGGTATGGAGCTCTGCGGGGAGCCTTACAGATGTCGTTTGCCGCAGCCTGGCTGCGGGGAGCTCTTGTATGTCTTTTTCGTATTGCCGCAGCAATGCGTGCGGCCGGCAGCGCAGAACGAGGCCGCCGTTTTCCATTCGAGATCCCGAAGTCGTTTCCTTCTCGAGCTGTAATTGCATTTCTTCGCAAAAGCTGCGTGTGAAGGGGCATTGCCGTTCTCTTGAACAATCCGCTTTGACGTCTGTCTTTTCGAACGCGCACGCCTGCCGGTTTTCCATATATAAATCGGCCTGCCGGTTTTCCATATATAAATCGGCCTGCCGCCGGATCGTTTCGGCGGAGGGGGCGTCGGAAGCCTGGCTCTCATGGTAGCTCCCCGTCCGGATAAGGGTTTGGGGCCGGAGAGCGCTTCCGGAGGCCAGAAGCGCTTTGCAGTACTCGACGGCGAGTATGTTGTTCGGGCGCTCAAGGAGATCCGCGTATTCGGGGAAGGCCCGCGCGCGGGCGGCCGGATAGGAGAGGCCTTCCTTCAGGCAATGTTTGAGTACTTCGACGCGCGAGGGCTCTTCCCGAAGGAGGGCCGCGGCGCAGGCCTCAAGACGCGGAAGATCGCCGGATTCCGAGCCGAAGAGGAGGGTATCCACGCAGCCTAGAGCATCGAGTGCGCGGACGCCGCCCCTCGCAAAGCCCTCCGCCGAGGCCGTGGAAATGCCGACCGGAAGGGCGAATACGGCATCGAAGCCGGCCGCAAGGGCTTCGTGCGCCCGGACGCGGCGGCTCTGACAGGCCGGCTCGCCCCGCTGCACGAAATCGCCGCTCATCACGGCAATCACATAATCCGCGCCCAGCTCCTTTTTCGCATGGGAAAGAAGACGGGCATGCCCGTTGTGAAAGGGGTTAAATTCCGCGATAACGCCGACAATCTTCATAAACCGCATTCTCCGATTTTTTGTCATTCCGACGAACGAAGTGACGAAAGCAACAAGTCTGTTTCACAATGTTTCCGTGTGAAAGTGTGAGCAGGAACGCTTCTTAAAAAACTTGTTGATATTGTAGCATAAAACTACTTGAGAGGGCATATTTTGTGGGTTATAATATATAGAAATCGTTAGTACATTTGCCGGGGCGGCAGTTTGCACAAAAGGACCTTTCGAGAAAGGCGCATAGGTCAGCGGTTTCGGGAAAGAGCCCCGCGCGCAGACAAGCCCCCGGCAGAGGCATTTGAAAGGAGAATAAGATGAGCTTTATTGATGTAATCAAGGCAAAGGCTGCAGCCAACAAGAAGACGATCGTGCTTCCGGAATCCGAGGACGTGAGGACGTACAAGGCTGCCGAACAGGTGCTTCGTGAAGGGTTCGCGAATATTATTATCGTCGGTTCCGAGGAGGAAGTCGGCAAGTTCAGCGGCGACTATGATATCTCGGGCGCCGTGATCGTCGATCCGAAGACCTGCGACAAGACTCCGGCATACATCGACAAGCTGGTCGAGCTTCGCCAGAAGAAGGGTATGACGAAGGAGCAGGCCACCGAGATCCTTCTGAACCAGTACCTCTACTACGCGGTCATGATGGTCAAGATGGGCGACGCCGACGGCATGGTCTCCGGCGCGTGCCATTCCACGGCCGACACCCTTCGCCCGTCCCTGCAGATCCTGAAGACGAAGCCCGGCACGAAGCTGGTCTCCTCCTTCTTCCTGATGAACGTCCCCGACTGCGAATTCGGCAACAACGGAACCTTTGTCTTCTCCGACTGCGGCCTGAACCAGAACCCGACCGCCGAGGAGCTTGCGGCGATCGCGAAATCCTCCGCGGACAGCTACAAGGCGCTCACGGGCGACGAGCCGCGCGTCGCGATGCTTTCCTACTCCACCTTCGGCAGCGCGAAGCACGACGACGTGACCAAGGTGCAGGAAGCCACGAAGATCGCGAAGGAAGCCAATCCGGAGCTTATGCTGGACGGCGAGATGCAGCTTGACGCGGCGATCGTTCCGTCGGTCGGCGAATTCAAGGCTCCGGGAAGCCCGGTGGCCGGACACGCCAACACCCTGATCTTCCCGAACCTCGACGCGGGCAACATCGGCTACAAGCTGGTCCAGCGCCTCGCGAAGGCGGAAGCCTACGGCCCGATGTGCCAGGGCATCGCGAAGCCCGTCAACGATCTCTCCCGCGGCTGCTCCGCCGAGGATATCGTGGGCGTCGTGGCGATCACGGCCGTGCAGAGCCAGATGGAAGATTAAGGAATCGCTGCTGTTGCCGAATAGACATCATTTATCGAAGAAAGAGAGAAAACTTATGAAGATTCTTGTTATCAACGCGGGAAGCTCTTCCCTGAAGTATCAGCTGATCGATATGGCGGATGAGTCCGTCGCCGCCAAGGGACTTTGCGAGCGCATCGGCATCGCCGGCTCGGTTCTCACGCACAAGGTTCCGGGAAAGGACGACTATGTCGTCGAAGCCCCGATGCCCACCCACAAGGAAGCCATCGAGCTTGTGCTTAACGCCCTGATGGACGCGGAGCACGGCGTCGTGAAGAGCACGGACGAGATCAGCGCGGTCGGCCATCGCGTCCTCCACGGTGGTCCGGAGATCACCGAGTCCTGCGTCCTCGACGAACACGCCAAGGAGATTATCCGCAAGTACTTCCCGCTCGGCCCGCTGCACAACCCGGCCAACCTCATGGGCATCGAGGCCTGCGAGCAGGCCATGCCCGGAAAGATCAATGTCGCCGTCTTCGACACCACCTTCGGCATGGGCATGGAGCCCTACGCCTATCTTTACGGCATTGATCCGAAGTATTACGACAAATACGGCGTCCGCCGTTACGGCTTCCACGGCACCAGCCACCTCTTTGTTTCCGGCGAGACCATTAAGTTCGGTAAGCTTCCGGAAGGAAAGCAGAAGGTCATCGTTTGCCACCTCGGCAACGGTTCTTCCATCTCCGCTTCCGTCGGCGGCGTCTGCCAGGACACCTCGATGGGCCTGACCCCTCTTGAGGGCCTGATCATGGGCACCCGCTCGGGCGACATCGACGCCTCCGTGGTGCAGTTCCTCTCCAAGCACGAGAACCTCAGCGTCGACGAGGTCCTGAACATCCTCAACAAGAAGTCCGGCGTGGCGGCACTTTCCGGTGTCTCCAGCGACTTCCGTGACCTTCAGGCGGCGGCGCAGGACGGCAACGAGCGCGCGGCCCTCGCGCTCAAGGCGTTCTGCTACCGCGTCATCAAGTACATCGGCGCTTATGCGGCGGCCATGGACGGCGTGGACGCGATCACCTTCACCGGCGGCATCGGCGAGAACGACCTCGGCGTCCGCAGGGAAGTCCTTTCCCACCTGAATTACCTCGGCATCAAGCTTGACGAGGAGAAGTTCGGTACCCGCGGAAAGCGCGTCGAGATCTCCGCTCCGGATTCGAAGGTCCGCGTCTTCATCATCCCGACCAACGAAGAGCTGGCGATTGCGCGTGAGACCGTGCGCGTAGGTCTTTCGTAATTATCGGAAACCTGTTATCCTAAAGCGTCCGGCAGTGCTGCGAGCCTTGCCGGACGCTTTTTGCGTCCGGCCGGGAGATTTCTCGTGCTGTTTCGTGGGAGTTATGGTAGAATTAAGCATAAGTACGGCGAGGGTTTCTTAGGCGATGAAGGGAGGGGATGCCGGTGAATTTCCTGAATAACGGTACGGGCTACGCTCTGTTTTCATTGGAGGTACGGAAAAAAGCGTATGTCGACAAAAGTCTGTTGATTCACGATGTGTATCAGTATGCCAATGACACCAACCGTTTTATTTGCATCACCCGCCCGAGACGCTTTGGCAAATCCGTGGCCGCCAATATGCTTTCGGCGTTTTTTGACGCGAGTACGGCGAAGGAGAGCCGGGAGCTCTTTGAGAAATTGGAGCTTGGGAGGCTCCGGGAGGCGCAGGAGAGGGCGTGGGAAGCTGGCCGGGATCTTTCTCTCTGCTGGCCGCAGCAGGGGAAATGCAAGGTGATCCGCATCAATATGATCGAGCTGATCACTGGAAATGAGACCGGCTATCGGGATTTTTGGAATACGTTCGAGCGCCGGATGCGGGAGGATATCGAGGAAGCTTATCCTTTCCTGAAGTCTTCATGGACATCAAGCCCCGAAATGCTGGAAAAGACCGGGGACCGGTTCATTTTCGTCATTGATGAGTGGGACGCTGTTTTTGAGGCGCCATTTATGACAGAAAAGGATAAGCAAACCTACATTTTGCTTTTAAAAGCCTTGCTGAAGGACCGGAAATACGTGCAGCTTGTTTACATGACCGGGATACTTCCTATCGCGAAATATACAAGCGGATCGCCGCTCAATATGTTCCGGGAGTTTACTTCCTTCCAGGATGCAAAGTTTTATCCATATTTCGGCCTTACGGAGAAAGAAATATCCGCGGTGATGACCAAAAAGGGTTTGGAAAAGCCTTCTATGGAAGATCTGCGCTCCTGGTATGATGGGTATACGCGGGAGGATGGAGAGCACGTATTTAATCCCGCTTCCGTCAGTATTGCCCTGGGAGAGGGTGTCTGCAAGAACAACTGGACGGGAACCGGGCCGATGAACGAGGTGCGGGATATCATAAAGAAGAATGTGCGGGATCTGCGGGAGGACGTTCTCCGCATGGCCGGAGGGGAAACGCTGGAGATTCGGCTGACGGGCTTTTCCGTGGAAAAAACGCAGGTTTCGACCCGCGAAGAGATCCTGTCGGCGATGGTCGTCTACGGCTTCTTATCCTATGATCAGGGGCGGCTTCGGATTCCGAATCACGAGCTGATGCTGAAATTCCAGCAGGCATTGGCCTCGGAGCAGCTTGGCCTCCGTCAGACCCTGGAGGAATCCCAAAGGCTCCTCGATGAGACGCTGGCCCGGAATCATCGGGAGATTGCGCGGATTTTGGAAGAAATACACGATGAAAAGGTGCCTTTCTTTCAATATAATGATGAGAACAACCTGGCTTGTGTCGTAACCTTGGGATATCTGGCCGCATTGGACCGCTACCGCGTAAGCCGCGAGGAAAAGGCGGGGAAGGGATATGTCGATTTCCTCTTCGAGCCCCTGATAAAGGGGGATACTCCGATCATCCTGGAGCTTAAGTACAACCGCTCCGCGAAAAATGCCCTGAAGTGCATCCAAGAGCGCGGCTATGCAAAGCGATTCAAAGACCATGAACGCGTCCTTCTCGTCGGCATCAACTACAGCGAGCGGACCAAAAAACACACCTGCCTGACGGAACTGGTCGAGAAAGAAGCCTGAGAAAGGATGCGTACACGCCCTCAGAATAACATGCCTATTGCCTAATGGCTGTTGCCTGTTGCTGAACCGTAGAGCAGGCGTGAACAGAGTAAGAAAATGTACTGTAACGGCGGGAAAAAATATTTTCGTGTTTGTTTCAGAAAAAAGTTGACAAATCCCCAAAACACTGGGTATAA
>CACZBB010000089.1 GCA_902779245.1 uncultured Lachnospiraceae bacterium
CGTCAAGGCCTGCCTCAGAGGCAAGAGCAGCACAGAACATACCGGCCGCTCCGCCGCCGACGACAATCACATCCGGATGTTCCTTTTTCTTATTGCCCATCATAATATTCATCATTAATGCAAAGGGAACGGTTCTTTCTATAGTCGTTGTGGAAATGATCTTCTGTGCAGGAGATCATTTATTTCACGGCTATACGAAGGTTAACTGGTATGCTTTCTCTGAGCAGCAAGCTTCAGGATACAGTTTGTCACTTCTTCTATGGTAAGATCAGAAGAATCGACCACCACCGCGTCCTCCGCCTGCATCAGAGGAGAATTCTCCCGATGCATGTCCCTGTAATCTCTTTCTTCTATGTCCTTCTCAATCTCTGCAAGATCCGGGAGGACAGCATTCTCGTCTTCAGATTCCTTCGCCTTCTCCGCAAGCTCCTGAAATCTCCTCAGGGCTCTCGTATGCGCACTCGCCGTCAGGTAGATCTTCAGTTCCGCTTTCGGCAGCACTACCGTGCCGATATCCCTGCCGTCCATCACTACAGAAGTCGTCTCAGCCAGCTTCTGCTGAAGCTCCACCAGCTTCTCTCTCACGCGCCTGCAGGCAGAGCTCTTGCTCGCCATGTTGCCCACTTCCTCGGTGCGCAGCTGGCCGGTGACGTCCTCGCCGTTCAGGTATACATGCTGCATCCCATCCTGATAGCGAATGGAGATCTCCGCATTTTCACAAGTCCGCTCAATAGCCGCCGGATCCTCGGCGTCAACTCCATTCTTGATCATATACAGAGCCATAGCCCGGTACATTGCCCCGGTGTCCACATAGATGCTTCCAAGCTCTGCAGCTACACGTCTGGCGATTGTGCTCTTTCCCGCCCCGGCAGGCCCGTCAATCGCAATATTCATATCCAGGTTACCTCCTCCAATCGTGAGTCATAAGGGACGGTTCTCAGTGACCCACTTATATTTCAACATATGCCAGTTATATTAGATAACTGTTGCTTACTATTCACAGGCCTTATCTGCAATCAGAACCTGTGTCATTCATGCAAGCATGATGAGCCGGAACCTGATTGCAGATTGGCCGTGAATAGTAACAACTGTTGACATAAAAGTGGGTCACTGAGAACCGTCCCTCTGACTTGCCGGGAACTGTCCCTCTGACCCACTTTCATATCGCTAAAACTATATGAGCTGCCAAATTGACTGGTGGAACAACAAAATTATACCGGATACGCCTTATTCTCAAGGTCTGCTTTCTTCACGTCAACTCCAGTCTGCTGGGCGTCGCGGTATTTGAAATACTCCACTGCGACCTCCGGGAACAGCGCATAGGTGAGGACGTCCTCATCCTGCTGCTTGTAAGGAGCAACTGCTTCTTCGAACTTCGGGAGACCGGGCTCCAGGAGATCCGCCGGGCGGCAGGTGATGGGCTCCTCGTCTCCGATGACCTTCTTCTGGATCTCCGGATTGACCGGGAGCGTAGTCTTGCCATAGCGGCCGAGGAAGAGATCCTTGGTCTCCTGCGGAACCACCTTGTATCTCTCACCTGTGAGGATATTCATCACGGCCTGTGTTCCGACAATCTGAGAAGACGGTGTAACAAGCGGCGGCTCGCCCATGTCCTCGCGGACACGCGGCACTTCTTCCAGCACATCATAGAACTTGTCTTCCGCATTCATATTGGCCAGCTGGCTCGTCAGGTTCGAAAGCATGCCGCCGGGAACCTGATACTGCAGCGTCTTAATATTGACGCCGAGGTTCTTCGGGTTCATGAGGCCGTTCTCAAGATATTTCTCGCGCAGCGGACGGAAATAGTCCGCGATCTCAGCCAGCGCATCCAGGTCGAGGCCGGTGTCATAGGGAGTGCCCTTGAAGGCCGCAACCATAACCTCGGTGGCAGGCTGTGATGTGCCGAGAGCGAAGGGGCTCATCGCGCAGTCAAGTATGTCTGCGCCGGCTTCTGCAGCCTTCATGTAAGCCATAGAAGCCTCGCCGGAGGTGTAATGAGTGTGCAGCTCGATCGGAAGCTTGGTCCCTTCCTTAAGAGCCGTGACAAGCTCTGCCGTAGTATACGGAAGCAGCAGCCCCGCCATATCCTTGATGCAGATGGAATCAGCGCCCATCGCCTCAACATTCTTAGCTGCAGTTACCCAGTATTCCAGGTCATAGGCTTTTCCAAGCGTATAGGAAAATGCAATCTGTGCCTCACCGCCCTCTTTCTTCGTGGCGTTGACGGCTGTCTCCAGATTGCGGAGGTCGTTGAGGCAGTCGAAGATTCGGATGACGTCGATGCCGTTTGCGATGGACTTCTGTACGAAGTATTCCACCACGTCGTCCGGATAAGGCTTGTAGCCGAGGATGTTCTGCCCGCGGAAGAGCATCTGCAGCTTGGTCTTCTTGAAGCCCTCGCGGAACTTGCGGAGACGGACCCACGGATCCTCGTGGAGGAAACGGAGGGCCGCGTCAAAGGTCGCGCCGCCCCAGCACTCCACGGCGCGGTAGCCGATCTCGTCGAGCATCGGCACCGCCGGAAGCATCTCGTCGGTGGTCATTCTTGTAGCGATCAGACTCTGGTGCGCGTCGCGGAGAACCGTCTCCGTGATCTGCACCTTTCTCTTCACATTATTTGCCATTTTATTTCTCCTCTAAATACACAGGTTTTTATCTGGCTAAGTCCGGCCGGCTGCCGATACCGCGCTTGGATCAGCTTATCCTACTCCGGCGGTACCGGACGCCGTTGCTATATAAATCGCAGCTTACGCAAACATCGTTTTAAATTCCGAAAATAGCCATAAACGTACCGGCCGCGACCGCCGTTCCGATAACGCCGGCGACGTTCGGTCCCATGGCATGCATGAGCAGGAAGTTCGTGGGATCGGTCTCCGCGCCGACCTTCTGGGAGACGCGGGCCGCCATGGGCACGGCGGACACGCCGGCCGAGCCGATCAGCGGATTGATCTTCCCGTGTGTCAGATGGCACAGAAGTTTTCCGAGCATGACGCCGCCGAAGGTGCCGCAGATGAAAGCGACAAGGCCGAGGACGACGATCTTCAGGGTGCTGACGTTAAGGAAAGCTTCCGCGGAGGTCGAAGCGCCGACCGAGGTGCCCAGAAGAATGACAACAATGTACATCAGGGCATTCGAAGCGGTCTCGGTGAGCTGGTGGACAACGCCGCTCTCGCGGAAAAGGTTGCCCAGCATCAGCATGCCGACGAGCGGGGCGGTGGTCGGCAGGATCATGCAGACCACGATGGTGATAATGATCGGGAACAGGATCTTCTCCAGCTTGGAAACGCTGCGGAGCTGCTCCATCTTGATCTTCCGCTCTTTTTCGGTCGTGAAGAGCTTCATGACCGGCGGCTGGATGATCGGGACGAGCGACATATAGGAATAGGCCGCCACGGCGATCGGGCCGAGGAGCTGGGTCTGGCCGAGCTTCGAGGCCAGGAAGATCGAGGTCGGGCCGTCCGCGCCGCCGATGATCGAGATCGCGGCTGCCGACTTGCCGTTAAAGCCGAGGGCGATCGCGAGGAAGTAGGCAATATATATACCGAACTGCGCCGCCGCGCCCATCAGGAACGAGATCGGGTTCGCGATGAGCGGACCGAAATCGGTCATCGCGCCGACGCCCATGAAAATGAGCGAGGGCAGGATGGACCACTCATCGAGCTGATAAAAGTAATGCAGCAGGCCGCCCACGCCGTTGGTCGTCTCGCTCGGCGCCGCGATGATGGCCGGGTAGATATTGACCAGCAGCATGCCGAAGGCGATCGGCACGAGGAGCAGCGGCTCATAGCCTTTTCGGATCGCCAAATACAGGAACAACAGCGCCACAAGAATCATGACGTAGTTTCCCCACGTCAGACTCATAAAAGCTGTCTGCTGTAAGAGATTTGACAAGGTATCAAGAATATTCATGGAATTCCTCCAAATATGTCAAATTCTGTCACCGACGGCCGGTCGCCGGCGGTGAGGCATTTCCGCCATTCCAGCGTATTAAGCTTTTTTACGCGATGCAAATGCCCGCGTGTGGCAGTCTCAGTTCAGGGTGGCCAGAAGATCGCCGGACTCAATGGCATCGCCGGCGGCGACGTTGATGCTGGCAACGGTGCCGTCCTGCGGCGCGACAACCGGGATTTCCATCTTCATGGACTCAAGGATGACGACCGTATCGCCCGCCTTGACGGCCTGGCCGACGGAAGCGACAAGCTTAAAGACCTTGCCCGGAACCTGCGCGGTAACCTCGATGCTGCCGGCGCTTCCCTGGACGGCCGGAGCCGCCGGGGCCGGGGCAGCGGCCGGAGCCGCCTTCGGGGCAGCCACAGGGGCCGGAGCCGCGACCGGAGCCGTGCCCGCGGCAACCTCTTCCACCGTAACACTGTAGGCAACGCCATTGACCGTGATCGTATAGTTTTTCATAATAAATATCCTCCTGGTATTAGGAAATTACTGACGAATCATCAACGCCATTTATTGGAAGAAAGTCTCTTTACGCGGCGGACGACAAAGCCTTCCACCGGCTTGTCCTCGGCGGCGGCGATCGCCGCGGCGATAACCGCGATCAGCGCCGGATCCTCCTCCGGGTTTACATTTGCCGTGGCAGGAGCCGGTGCGGCAGGCGCGGGCGCAGGCTTCGGCGCCGGGGCTGCCTTCGTCGGCGGGGTCGGCTCACGGTTAATGAACTTAAAGCAGTAAATGATGAGCGAAAGAAGGATCAGGACGCTGAAGACCACGAGCAGTCCGGTCACCGTGTTGCCGCCGGCTGTCGCCATCTTCGACCCAAGGGTCTCCTTGGAATCGTCCGAATAGGCCTGCAGCGTCGACTTATAGGGCGTCCCGCCCTGATCGAAGGTGATTGTCAGAGCCATCTGGGCGTCGTCCTCGCCGGTCAGAATGATCCGCGCGGTATACTCGTAGGAATGACGCATGACCTCATCCACGTCCGCGGTTTTCGCCTTGCCGTGAGCTTCCTCGAAGGCCTTCCAGCGGCTGCCGATATCGTTGTCAAAAAGAGGTCCGAAAACAACGCCGCCCTGCGCCTTGACCAACTCAAACTGCTCATAGGAATACTGGACAAAAAGAGGCGCGATCTGATCCTGCGCCATCGTCCGGACCGTCTCGAGATTCTGGTCGCGGATGCCCGCCATGGCCTCCTCCTCGATCTGGGACGAGGTCTTTTCACAGCCCGTCATCGCGAAGAGGGTCAGCACGCAGAGCGCAAGGACAGCCATAAATTTCCGTAGGAAAGCGGCGGAGTGCCGTTTTTCCCGCGCCTTTTGCTTACAGGGATTGTTTACTCTTTTCATGGGCGCCGCCTTTCTTCAGATGGTGCCGTGCTTCTTGTCCGGGCGCTCCTCACGCTTGGAGTAGAGCATCTCAAAGGCACCGATCACGAATTTTCTCGTATCCGCTTCACTGATGATGGTATCCACGCATCCGCGGGCCGCGGCGGAGGCGGAGCTGTTCTGAAGCTCCTCGTAGGAAGCGGCAGCCTTGCGCATGGCGGCGGCATCCTGTCCGGCGGCGAGGATCTTGCCGGCCGCCTTCGCGTCCATCGCGCCGATCTTCGCGTTTTCCCAGGCAAAAACGACGTCCGCTCCGGCCGCGCGTGAGCCCATCAGGATGCCCGCGCTGCCAAGGGCGGTCTTCGTGACCACGGTCACCTTCGGCACCGTGGCGTTGGCGTAAGCCGAGAGGAGTCTCGCGGCCGCCTTCGGAAGGATGTCTTCATTCTTCTCCTTGCGGGCGAAGCCGGCGACATTGGCAAAGGTCAGCACCGGAACGTCGAAGGCGTCGCAGAAACGGATAAAGTCCGCGGCCTTCTTCGCGCAGGTCCCGCAGATGACGTCTTTTTTGCCGCGGTTCGCGACGACGCCGACGGTTTCGCCGGCAAGACGGATAAAGCCGGTCACCATGTTCTTGCCGCAGGCCTTCTTCGTCTCGAAGAAGACACCGTCATCGGCGACAACCCTGATCATCTCGGCCGCGTCCTCCGTAAGGGAAGAAAGCGCGCCGCAGGTGCGGTTCAGGTCATCCGCGCACGGAAGGACCTCGCCCTCGTCCGCGTTGTTCGCCGGAAGAAGTCCGAGAAGCTGACGGAGACTTTCCATGACCTCGGCTTCGGTGCCGCAGACATCGACATTGCCCTTTTCCGCCTGGTACTGAGCGGAGGAGACATCCAGAACGTCCTTGCTGCTGCCCTCGATGGCATTCGGCGCGTTCACGGAGAGCGCGGCCTTATCGGTCATGAAGACGAAATCCGAAAGGGCGGGGATGAACGAAAGTCCGCCGCCGCAGGGTCCGGCGACGACCGCGATCTGCGGAACCACGCCGCTTCCGGCGACAAGGTTTCTGTAGATGGCGCCGAGGGCGTCCAGCGCGTCCACGGACTCTTCAATGCGCACACCCGTGGAATCGAGGAACCCGACCACCGGAGCGCCCATCTTCTGTGCCAGCTCATAGACGCGGCAAATCTTGCGGGCATGCATCTCACCGATCGACCCGCCGAGGACAGACGCATCCTGACTGTACACATAAACGAGATTGCCCTCCACCGTGCCGTAGCCCGTGACGACGCCGTCGCCGGGCAGAGATTTGGCGGAAAGCCCGAAATCCGTGCTGCGGGCTTTGACCCCGGCACCGATCTCGATGAAGCTGTTTGCGTCCAGCAACGCCTTGATGCGGTCGGCCGCTGTGCTTTGTGTATTACTCATGTTTTAACCTCCATGTGCAATAACGTTATTTAGTAAAAGAAAAAAACCTAATTTCTGTTCCATTGTAGTATAAAACGAAAAAATCCGCAACACTTTCCAAGTGATTTTGTTACACTTCCTACAGAAAAAATTATTGTACCAAAGCGCCTGCGCGCTGGCTATCCAAAGTTTTGTAAAGTTTCCGCATTAACAATAAAAAGACAGTTTTTGGACATTTACATTTATATTTTTTATATTTTATATATTATAATTTTTAAAACATCGTAAGCATCTTGACACCCATACATAAAAATCTTATTATTCATTTGTTTATATACTTATATATAAACAGGTTGCAATATATACAGAAGATTCATGGCGGGCAAGTCGTCTTCGGTCTTGCAGGGACTTAGAAGCGATGGCCGGGCAAAGGATCTCATCATTTTGCGTAGTTCATGAAAAGGAGAAAGAGAGCGATGAAAAAGAAGTTACTGACCGTTGTATTTGCATCTGCCCTTGTTTTGTCTATGGCTGCCTGCGGAAACACAACTTCCAGCAGCAAGACCACTTCCAGCAAGGTCACGTCCAGCGCAACGACTTCGAGTAAAGCTGCCGACAGCAGCGTAACAGACTCGAGCACGGCAGCCAGCAGCTCTGCAACTTCAAGCACGGCCGCCGAGACCAGCACCCCGGCAACCACGAGCACGGCCGCCGAGACCAGCACCCCGGCAACCGCGAGCACGGCCGCCGAAACCAGCACCCCGGAAACCGCGAGCACGGCCACAGAGACCGGCAGCGAGGCGGAGGATGCCTACCTCTATGAGACAGCTAAGACAACTTCTCCCATCGTAGGTCTTTGGAAATGCACGACGCCGGATACGGCACCTGGGTATTTCTCCTTCTATGACAATGGGAAAGCTTTATTTTCATATTACGGCAGCGGAATTGCAGTCTATACCTACACCTTGGAAAATAATAATTTAACGCTGAAGGATGAGGAGCATAATGAGGAGTACACCTGTGCTTTTGATGGCACGACCATGTCTCTCCAGCATAAAGCCTCTGGTAATGTGAATACCTATGAGGCGCAAGGTACCGTGGACAATTCCATCGTTGGCATGTGGTTCCACGATATGGACGAGCCGTACTACTATTCCTTCTATGATGACAACAGAGGTGTTATGTACCAGCCGTCATTGGATAAGCTTGTTTTCTTTACGTATTCCCTTGTTGGCGATCATCTGACATCGGAGCTCGAACCTGCGGACGGTTGGCGTCCGTTTAGTGATACGGTTACTTTCAAGGGCATGAGAGCCTTCTTCGATCACGACGAATCTAACCAGGTAGAAGACGTTGTTAAGGTTCT
>CACZBB010000090.1 GCA_902779245.1 uncultured Lachnospiraceae bacterium
CCTACGAGGCCATGCGGGAGGCCATCGCAGGCCTTAGCGTGCGTCCGGACATACTTTTCAATGACGCCGTGACGATCCCGGACGTGGAGCTCCCCCAGATCCCGATCATCGGCGGGGACGGCAAAAGCGTCTCCATCGCCGCGGCCAGCATCCTCGCGAAGGTGACCCGGGACCGCATGATGGCCGCGTACGACGAAATCTATCCCGGCTACGGATTTGCCAGGAACAAGGGTTACGGCACGGCGGAGCATATCGCGGCGCTGAAGCGCCTGGGCCCCTGCCCGATTCATCGCAGGAGCTTTATCGGGCACTTTGTCGGATGAACGGATTCGGAGGGAAGCTCCATGAAGAAGCAGAATCAACGGAAGCTTGGGCAGGAATATGAGGAGCTGGCGGCGGCCTGGCTCTCGGAGCAGGGCTATACGGTTCTCGAACGGAACTTCCGCAGCAGGGCGGGAGAGATCGACCTCATCGCCCGCGAAGACCCCTATCTGGCATTTGTCGAGGTCAAATACCGGTCCGGGGAGCGGCAGGGGGATCCCACGGACGCCGTCGACCGCCGCAAGCAGCAGAATATCAGCCGAACAGCCGCCAGCTACCTGCTGAAAATGCATTTGCCGGAGGACACACCCTGCCGTTTTGACGTCCTGACGCTCTCGCCCAGAGGTATTGTCCTTTACCGGGATGCTTTTCCCTTTCAGCTATAAAGGAGGACTGCTATGAAGTGGAATATTGTCGCGGATTCATCCTGTGACCTCTTTGATACGGATCTGTCGGATCCGGAGATCGGCTTTGTCACCGTGCCCTTTGTCCTGCAGGTGGGAGAGCGGGAATTTCTGGATGACGCCGGGCTTTCGGTTCCGGAGATGCTCGACGCGATGGAGAGCACCAAAAGCGCCGCCCGGACAGCCTGCCCCTCCCCCGCGCGGTGGATGGATGCCTTCGGTATGGCCGACAGATGCATCGGCATTACGATCGCAAGGAACCTTTCGGGGAGCTTTGACAGCGCGAACGCGGCGCGGCAAATGCTTCTTGCCGAGGATCCTTCGAAGGAGATCCTGCTTCTGGATTCCTGCTCGACCGGCCCGGAACTGATCCTGTGTATTTTAAAGCTCAGAAAATGGATCAAAGAGGGATTTGATCTTCCGACGATCGCCGAGAAGGCGAGAATATTTCTCGATAAGACCCGGGTCGTCTTCGCGCTTTCTTCCTTTGACAATCTCGTGAAAAACGGACGAATGAACCGTCTGGCCGGCTTTGCGGCGCGGACACTCGGCATGTGGGGCATCGGCATCGGCAGCGAGATCGGCGAGATCCGGATGAAGGGGAAGACAAGGGGCGGCGCGGGCGCGCTCCGTCTGATCCTCGCGGATATGGAGGAGAGGGGGTATACGGGCGGCCGGATGGCGATCAGTCATTGCCAGAATGAGGAGATGGCCCGCCGTCTCCGAAAGGCGGTTCACGACAAATGGCCGGAGTCCAGGGTCTCCATCCACGCGACGAGAGGCCTTGACAGCTTTTACGCCGAGAGGGGCGGGCTGATCGCCGCGTACTGAGTACGCGGCCGCTCCTTTTAACCGATCTTGTTCAGATACTGCTTCTCGGCGACGATCAGCACCTGCGTCTTCGACGTAAACCGGGTTTTCGGTTCCACGAAATGCCAGAGCCCGTTGCCTTCCTTCACGGCAATCACATTAAGATGCATGGTCCGCCGAAGATCCAGCTCCAGAAGACATTTTCCGATCCACTCCGTTTTTACGCTCATTTCGATCATATACATATTGCTGTCGATCTCAAAGAAGTCCCTGAACATGGAGGACATCAGGATCCGGGCAGAGCGGTGTCCGCCCTGTCCCTCCGGATCGAGAACCTTGTCCGCCCCGACCTTTTTGAGGAGGGAAGCCATGCGCGGCGTCGAGCATTTCGCCACGACCAGCGGCACGCCCAGCTCCTTCGCCACGGCGACGGACATGATGCTTGCGGCCAGATTCCCGCCCATCGCGCAGACGACAATGTCCATGTTCTGCAGGCCAAGACCGGCGACCTCGTCTTCGTTGGCCAGATTCGCGCAGACGGCGGCGGTGCATTTGTCGGCAAATTCCGCGATCAGGCTTTCGTTGTTGTCAACGGCCAGCACATCCGCGCCCAGCCGGTAAAGGTTTTCCGCAACGCTCCGTCCGTATTTTCCAAGTCCAAGGACCGCAACAGATTTTTCCATAGATTTCTCCTTCCGTATTCTTTGATTTCCGCTGCCCGGCTTAGGAACCGTCACGAAATAACTTGCACATCTTGCTTGTCTATTTTCCCGATGTCTGCGTCAGAAAACCTTGTCGTAGCCCGCTACGACTTCGGCTCCTTGTCGTAGCCCGCTACGACTTCGGCTTTCTTCCTTGCCCTCGGAAAAATATCCTACGCAATCTGTACATTTTATTTCGTGACAGCTCCTTACGCTCCGCGCGGCTTATCCCACATAGAAAGTCCCGTCCGCGTGACGGAGCTTGTTTCCGGCATTCGCTCCCCGGACAAAAAAGATCGCCATGGAGATCGGGCCGATTCTTCCGAGGTACATCGAGAGGATGATGATCATCCGCCCGACGTCGTCGAGGCGCGGTGTGAGGCCTCTTGAAAGTCCCACCGTCGCGAGCGCGCTGATGACCTCATAAAGCCCGTCCGTGAGCGAAATTCCCCCGCGGGAGAGCAGCAAAAGAGTCATGATAAAGACGGCCGCGAAGCTGACGAAAACCACCGCCGCGGCTTTCCGCATCAGCTCCTCGGAAACCCGGCGATGGAAGATGACATTTTCCCGTCGCCCGTTGACATAGGAAAACACATTCATAAAAATCAGGAAAGCCGTCACGGTCTTGATACCGCCGGCCGTGCCCACGGGCGAGCCGCCGATAAACATCAGAAGGTAACCCGCGAGACAGGAAAGCTCCGTAAGGCCCTCCTGAGGAACCGACGCGAAGCCGGCCGTTCGGAAGGTCACCGACTGAAACAGGCTGTTGCCGAGCTTTCCGGGCAGGTCCATTCCGCCGAGCGTTGCCGGATTGCCGTATTCCGCCGCAAAGACGAAGACGGTTCCGAAGGTGATGAGGATGCCCGTCATCATAAGGACAAGCTTCGTGTGTACCGGCAGATGCTGAAAGATCCGTCCCGGCGAATAATGGTTCCGGATTCCCTCCTTAATGCCGTCGATAAAATCGAACCAAACGACGAACCCGAGGCCGCCCAGAACGATCAGGACGATCGTGGTACCCATCAGCAGGGCGGAATCCCGGTAATCGATCATACTGCCTGGCCCGAGAATATCCATGCCCGCGTTGCAGAAGGCAGAGACCGATTGAAAGACCGAGGCAAAAAGCCCCTTTCCAAAGCCGAACATCGGAATAAACTTTATGGCATAGAGCAGCGCGCCGATGCCCTCGACGATAAAAACGCCGTGAAAGATGCGCAGAAGGAATTTGATCTGGCCCCTTCGCTTGTCGACGTTCAGGGCATCGTTGAGAAGCTTCCGGTCTCCCAGGGAAAATTTCTTCTTGCCGAGAATGAGGAGCATGGAACCGACCGCGACGACGCCCAGACCGCCGATCTGGATGAGGATAAGGATCACGCTCTGTCCGAAGACCGTCCAGTGGGCGTAAGTGTCCACGACGACAAGCCCCGTAACGCACACCGAGGTCGTCGCCGTAAAAGCGGCCGTCAGCAGGGTCGTTCTCTGGCCCGGAACGGTTGATATGGGCAGTAAAAGCAGCAGTGTCCCAACGATAATGACGACCAGGAAGCTCAGCGGGATGAAATGTGCCGTTGAGATCCGCATGCGTCCGACGGGAATCGTCGCGTACATATTCCCGTCGCGTCTTCTGTCGCCCGGCGTCTTCAGCTCCCCGGGCATTCTCTTAAAGATCCCCGGATTAAAGGGCTTTTTCCGCGGCTGCTTTCCGGCCTGCGGATTCATGGCCTCGCGCAGGGCTTTTCTTTTTTTTCGCGCTTTCCGAACACCCGGCATAGCAATTCTCCTATTCACACTTTGTCTGCCTTACAGTAGCTTCCTGCAAATTGCGTTTTTCCGGATCCGGTTTTATAATGACAGGGCAGGCCAATGAATAAGTTACCGTTCACAGTAACCAGAAAACCTGTGCTGCAAATAAATACGAAGGGAAAATAACAAAATGCGTTTTGATGGCTTTGCGGATACGGCGGCCGTCCGCTTAAACGAGCGGGACGGCGCGGCGTTTTTGACGTTTCCGATCCTGGAGGGAGAGTCGTGGCTCGTCCACGGCTTTTCGACGAGGCTCGGCGGGGTGAGTACGGGCTGTCTTTCTTCGATGAACCTCTCGTTTGCCCGCGAGGAGATGGAGTGCCCGGACGACCCTGCGGCCGAAGACCGCGTGCGGGAGAATTTCCGCAGGATCGGGCAGGCAATCGGCTTTTCGCCGGAAAATCTCGTCTTTTCCGCGCAGACGCACACAAGCAACGTCCGTCTCGTCACCGCTTCGGACGCGGGGACGGGCTTTACGCGCCCGCTTTCCTGGACGGACGTGGATGGCTTTGTGACAAATGTCCCCGGCCCGGTGCTGGCGGCATTTTTCGCGGACTGCGTGCCGCTCTTTTTCGCGGATCCGGTGCGCCGCGCCATCGGACTTTCGCACTCCGGCTGGCGCGGCACGGCCGCTATGATCGGCAAATGCACGGTGGAGCGCATGCAAAGTGCGTTCGGCAGCCGCCCGGAGGACATCCTCGCGGTCATCGGCCCGTCCATCTCGAAATCGGCCTATGAGGTGAGCGCCGACGTGGCGGAGTATTTTCCGCTGGAGGCGGAAGCGAAGGGCGATGGAAAATACCTGCTCGATCTGTGGGCGGCGAACCGCCGCATCCTGATCTCGGCCGGCCTTTTGCCGGAGCACATCGCCGTCGCCGGCCTCTGCACGTACGCGAACGCCGACCTGCTCTTTTCCCACCGGAAAAGTCACGGCCGCCGCGGAAACCTCGCCGCGTTCCTCGGGATCCGCCAGGACCCCGCCGACGTTTCGTAAAACTATTCTTCAAGCCTCCGCAGGCTCCGGATATCCGGCGTGGCCATGAGGGAGTAGTTGGTGTGGTATATGACAAACCCCGGTTTTCCCCCATTGGTCTTTCGAAGGTTCGAGCGCTTCGTATAGTCGATCTCGACCTTCGGCGCGGAGCGCTGGCTCGAATAGTAGGCGGCAAGGCTCGCCGCCTCCTCGAAAGCCCGGTCCGGCAGCTCCTGACCGCCCGTTTTCACGATTACGTGGCTTCCCGGCGCGTTCTTCGCGTGGAACCACCAGTCTCCGGAGGCGCCGATCTTAAAGCTCACTTCATCGTTCTGATAATTGTTCCGGCCGACATACATCCGAAAGCCGTCCGAGGAGAGATAGACGAGAGGCTTCGACTTCGCTTCGCGGACCTTCCCCTTCTTCTGCGTCTGCCGCCTCACGAACCCGTACTCCTCAAGCTCCCGCCGGATGTCCACCAGGTCCGCCTCCGTCTCCGCCATGTCAATCGCCGCAAGGCAGGAAGCCAGCTGGTCGCGGTCGCTCCGGCTCTCCTCCAGCTGCTTTTCGAGAGCCTCGGCGGTGCGCTTGAGCTTTCCGTAGCGGTCAAAATACTTCTTTGAGTTTTCCGCGGCCGTCAGCTGCGCATCCAGCGGGATCGTCAGCTCCGTTCCATCGTAATAATTCGTCACGGTCAGCTCCTTTGCGCCCGGCGCGGCCTCGTAGCCGTAGGTCAGCAGCAGCTCCCCGTAGAGCCGGTATTTATCCCGCTTTTTCGTATCGGCATATTGCTTTTCCTGGAGGAGGAGCTTTTTGCTTGTGCGCTCCAGCGCCGTGGCCGTCGTCCGCCGAAGATCCGCGGATTTCTGCTTAATGCGCGTCGCCGCCTCCTTCTCCCCGTAAAAGCTCTCCAGAAGCTCGCTCACCGAGCCGAAAGGCCGGAGCTTCTTCCCGGAGAATCCCAGAATCGGAAGGCAGGCATACTCGCAGGGCACATCCCCCTCATAGGCGATCACCGGGGAAAACGCGCCCTCGCGGACGGCTTTCGTCATGGCGAGGAAGGCATCGGTCAGCGCAGCGAGGCCGGCGCCCTCAAGCTCCGAAGCCGGAATCCTCGGATCGACATTGGCCCGCGCGCAAAGATCCTCCGCCATGAGCGGGGAGATCCCCGTATAGCCCTTCAATATGGCGGAAGATACATTGGCCAAAGAAGCGTGAAGGGTTTCGGAAAAGCCCCCGGCGGTCTCCGTGAGAGGATTTTTCTTTTGATCCTTGTCGGGGATGAACCAGGGACGACCGGGCAGCACCTCGCGGACGGAGCTGACGGAGGACGGAATCCGCTTGATCGCGTCGAGGATCGTGTCCTTGTCATCCGTCAGGATGATGTTGCTGTATTTGCCCATGAGCTCAATGACGAGGCGTTTTTCGCAAAGATCCCCAAGCTCATCGCGGTGCAGCACGGACATGACGATCACGCGCTCAAGCGAGGGCTGGGTGACGGCCGTGATCTGCCCGCCCTGCAGATGCTTCCGGAGCAGCATGCAGAAATTCGGCGCGGCGAGCGGCGCCTGGCGGTTCTGCGCGGTCAGGTAGACGAGCGGAAGCTGCGCTTTCGCGGAGAGAAGAAGCCGGTACGTCTCCCGGCGGTTTTTGATCGTGAGAAGAAGCTCGTCCTTCTCGTTCTGGACGACGCGGTTAATGCCGCCGCCCGTCAGTACGTCGGATAATTCACGGACAAGACACGCCGTGGTAATACCATCAAATGCCATAATCACATCTCCATGTTTTTCCAGGCTTTTGCGTTTGCGGATTGTCCCGCAAAGAGAGTATAGCATATTGACGCATTTTTGGAAATGGTGTAAAATATTTGCGATTATCTAAAGAGAGGTTTTAGGCTATGATTCGCAGCATGACAGGCTTTGGCGCAGCGGAAATGACGACGGAAGAACGACGGATCTCGATCGAGATGCGGGCGGTAAACAACCGCTATCTGGATTTCAATATCCGCATGCCCAAAAGATATATTCCCCTTGAAGGGAAGATCCGTGAGCTTCTGAAAAAGACCATTCACCGCGGCAAGGTCGATGTGTATATTTCCGAGGAGCGCTGCGGCGCAGGAAAGGGTGCGCTGATGCTGGACCGGGAGCTGGCGGCACAGTATATTGAGAAGATCGGCGAGCTCTCGCGCCTTGTCCGTGAGGCTTATCCTTATGCAGAGGAGCTGCAGAATCCGGCGGTCACGCGCCTTAGCGGGCTCGACATCGCCCGCTTTCCGGAGGTGCTGACGCTCGTGGAGGGCGAAACAAACGAGGATGAGCTCTGGGATTCGCTGTCCGCCTGCCTTTCCGAGGCGGTCAAAAAATTCGACGAATCGCGCCTTGCGGAGGGCGAGCGGCTTCGCGAGGATCTTCTGGGAAAGCTGGATCTCCTCGCGGCAGATGTAGAGACCGTGATCGCGGAGGAGCCGCGGATCCTGGCTGATTATCAGGCGCGGCTTCTGGAGAAGGCGAAGGAGGTCCTCGGCGACCGTCCGCTCGATGACGGACAGCTCGCAAGCGCGGTGGTCATGTACGCGGACAAGATCAGCACCGACGAGGAGACCGTGCGGCTTCGCAGCCACATCGTGCAGATGCGGGAGATCTTCGAGAAGGGCGAGAGCGGCGAGGGCGTCGGCCGGAAGCTGGATTTCCTGACGCAGGAAATGAACCGCGAGGCCAACACGACGCTCAGCAAGGCCGGAAATCTTCTCACGGCGAATGTCGGCATCGAGATGAAGACAACGATCGAGAAGATCCGCGAACAGATTCAGAATATTGAATAAGGGAGGCAGCGATGGAGCGTAAAGGGATTCTTGCCGTAATGAGCGGTTTTTCGGGAGCGGGCAAAGGTACGATCGTCTCGCGCCTGCTGAAGGATTACGACCGTTACTGGGTGTCGGTCTCCATGACGACCCGCCCGCCGCGTCCCGGCGAGACGGACGGCGTGTCCTACCATTTTGTCACCCGGGAAGCCTTTGAAGAGATCATCGCCGCGGACGGTTTTCTTGAATACGCGGAGTATCAGGGAAACTATTACGGCACGCCGAAGGCTCCGGTGCTGGAGCACCTCGCCGCGGGCGGGGACGTGATCCTGGAGATCGAGACGGTCGGCGCGTTCAAGGTGCGCGAGGCCTTCCCGGAGGCGCTGCTCTTTTACGTGGTCGCCCCGACAGGCGCGGAGCTGAAGCGTCGGCTGGAGTCCCGCGGCACGGAGACGGAGGCGCAGATCCTCGGACGGCTGAAGAAAGCCGCGAAGGAAGCGGAGGTCATTAACCGCTACGACTATATCCTTGTCAACGATGATCTCGATGAAGCCGTGGCCGCCTGCCACAGCCTGATCCAGCGCGAAAAGACAAGAGCCGGCCGCAGCCTTCCGTTGATTGCCCGGCTCCGGGAAGAACTGGAAGAAATCACAGAATAAACGCAGGATCACCGAATCCCGGCCTTATTAATTATAGTAGAAACCCTGTGAAAGGAGATTAGCTGTTATGATGATTCATCCGTCTTACAAGGAAATGATCACGGCGGTCAACCAGGAGCGTGAGGACGATACCGTCCCCGTCGTATCCAGCCGTTACTCCATCGTCATGGCCACCGCCAAGCGCGCCCGTCAGATCATCGACGGCGACGAGCCGATGGTGACGGACTCTCCGGAAAAGACCAAGCCGCTCTCGATCGCCGTGGAGGAGGTCTATGAGGGCGTCGTCAAGATCCTTCCGGACGTTCCGGCGGAGCCCGCAGGGCAAGCTCCTTCGGCCGAGTAAGCCTTCCTGCGCGTTTTGCGCATGATTGGCAAGAGTCCGGAGCGCAGACGGAACGATTCCGGAGCATCGCGGCGTTGAAGGAGGTTTTATGAAATTGTACATGGTTTCTCTCGGCTGCGACAAAAACCGGGTGGACAGCGAAAAGATGCTGGGGATCCTTGAGGCCCGGGGTTTTGTCCTGACGGACGATGAGAATGAGGCGGAGGCGGCGGTCATCAACACCTGCTGCTTCATCGACGAGGCGAAGGAGGAGAGCATCGGGGAAATTCTTTCCCTCGCAAAGCTCAAGGAGACCGCGAAGCTGAAGGTTCTCGTCGTGGCCGGCTGCCTGGCGCAGCGCTACCGGGAGGAGATCTTTGCCCAGATGCCCGAGGTGGACGCGCTGGTCGGCACGACGGCCCTCGATATGGTCGCGGACGCGGTTCTGGCGGCGCTGGAGGGCAAACGGAACGCGCACATTCTGGACGAGAGCCGGACGGTGGAAGGAAACCTTCGCCGCGTGGTCTCGACCGGCGGCCATTACGCGTATCTCAAGATCGCCGAGGGCTGCAACAAGTTCTGTACCTACTGCGTGATTCCGCGCATCCGCGGGAGATACCGGAGCGTTCCGATGGAGGAGCTGCTTGCCGAAGCGAGGACGCTCGCGGCGGACGGGGTGACGGAGCTCATCCTCGTCGCGCAGGAGACAACCGTGTACGGCACGGACCTTTACGGGGAAAAGCGCCTGCACATCCTCCTTCGGGAGCTTGCGAAGATCCCGGAACTGATCTGGATCCGCGTTCTGTACTGTTATCCCGAGGAAATCTATCCGGAGCTGCTCGAAACCATGGCCGCGGAGCCGAAAATCTGCCGGTATCTCGATCTGCCGATCCAGCATGCCTCCGACAGTATTTTACGGCAAATGCACCGCCGTACGTCCCGGGAGGATCTTGTCCGGATCATCGGGGCGCTTCGAAAGAAGATGCCGGATATTGTGCTCCGGACGACGCTGATCGCGGGCTTCCCGGGCGAGACCGAGGAGGATCATCGGGAAAACCTTGAATTTGTCCGGCAGATGCGTTTTGACCGTCTGGGGGTTTTCACCTATTCCCGCGAGGACGGCACGCCGGCGGCCAAACTTCCCGGGCAGGTTCACCACGCGACGAAAAAACGCCGCCGCCGCGAGCTCATGGAGCTCCAGCAGGGCATTTCCCTCGCGAAGGGGAAGCTGAAGGTCGGGCAGGAGATGACGGTCGTCGTCGAGGGATATCTCCCGGAGGACGGCATTTACACGGCCAGGACCCGCGGGGACGTGCCCGGGGTCGACGGCTACCTGTTTTTCGAGCCGCTCATGGAGCACATGAGCGGAGATTTCGTCCGCGTCCGTGTCACCGGCAGCTCCGAATACGACCTGACGGGCGCAGAGCTTAAAGACCCGGAATCAGCTTTTTAAACGAAACATCCGTGAATCATTTTTCAAGAATATCAGGAGCGAAGACTATGAACCTTCCA
>CACZBB010000091.1 GCA_902779245.1 uncultured Lachnospiraceae bacterium
GCGATCCGAACCCAGCCGTGATCAACATTGTACTTCACGGCATTTTCAATGAGGTTGGAGAAGGCCAGCGAGAGCTTGCTGCCGTCGACCTCCGCGAAGACCTCTTCCGGGGCATCCAGAATCAGCTGGATATCCCGCTTTTCCGCAATCGGGCGGAGACGCTTGATGATGATCTCCAGGAGCTGTCCGATCTCCGTCCGCTCGATCTCGAGCGTCGCGGCTTTTTTGTCCAGACGGACCATCGACATGAGATCCGTGATGATCCGGTTCTCCCGGTCGATTTCCTGCGTGATATCCTGCATGAATTCCCGGTAAAGCTCCGGCGGGACATCCTCCATGCTGTTGATGGAATCCGCGAGAACCTTCATGGAAGTCAGCGGGGTCTTCAGCTCATGGGAAACATTGGAGACAAAGTCCTGACGGGAGTTGTCCACCGAGCGCACGCGGGTCAGCATCTGGTTGAACGCCGTGGTGATCTGCGCGGTTTCGATATAGTCCGGAACGGATACCGCCTCGTCCTCGTAGCCATCCGTAACATCCTCGATCGCCTTGGTGACCCGGTGGAAGGGACGGACAAGGAACCGGGACAGGAAAATCCCGAGTACGATCACGAGAACCGTGACCAGGAGGATCACGATGCGGGCGCGGGACTCCAGGATCCGCGCGTTCTGCTCGACCTCATTGGTCGAGACAGCCGCCAGCATCACGCCCGTCACCCCGCCGGTCAGCGAATCCTCGATGGGGAAGGTCATGATAATGTAGGCATTCCGGTCATCGTAGGTACTCGCCCCCTTGCCGGTCGTGAAGCAGTTTACCACGTCCTTAGAGACGGAGGTCCGCCCGGTATCGATGTCGTAGGTATCCTTGATAACCCGGAAGTCTGAATCCACGACAAAGATTCGCCCGCTGTAGACCTGCGAGAGGAGCGTGAGCTGGCTGTTGACCGCCACGGAATCGATTTTTTCAAGATAACGCTCGCTGGTCAGAAGGTCTCTTAAAATCTCGCACTGGTTCTTCACGTTCATTTCGCGCACGGAAACAGCGCGGTCCCGGTAGCTTCGCACGACGACCGCGGTGGCGAGATAGGAGGGCACCACACCGATGATCACGAGAATGAACAGGATGCGGAACCAGAGACTCCTCAAAAAACTGAATTTTTTCTTATCCCTGGAAGTAATAGCCAACACCCCATTTTGTATGTACGTATTTCGGTTCGCTCGGTTTCTCCTCGATCTTCTCGCGCAGGCGTCGGATATGGACATCGACCGTCCGCACGTCGCCCGGGTATTCAAAGCCCCAGACGATATTCAGAAGATTTTCACGGCTGTAGACCTTGTTCGGGTTGAAGACCAGCAGCTCCAGCACGTCGAATTCCTTGGCCGTCAGATAGACCTCTTTGCCGTTGACATAGACGCGCCGGGCTTCACAATCCATCTTGAGGCCGGCGATCTCCACGACGCGGCTCTGCGGCTTTTCCTCGGCGGTCCGCTTCGAGCGGCGGAGAATGGCTTTGATCCGGGCCTTCAGCTCAAGAATGTTGAAGGGCTTGGTGATATAATCATCCGCCCCGTATTCGAGCCCCATGATTTTGTCCATATCCTCGCCCTTGGCCGTCAGCATGATGATGGGGACACTGGAAAACTCGCGGATCTGCTGGCAGACCTCAAGACCCGAAAGCTTCGGCAGCATGAGATCGAGAAGAATCATGTCGTATTCCGTCTGCTTCGCGGCCTCCAGCGCTTCCTCGCCGTCATAGGCGCAGGTGACGTCATAGCCGTCCTGCTCCAGGGAGAAGCGGATTCCCTTAACGATTAGTTTCTCGTCGTCGACGACCAAAATTTTTTTTGCCATGTCTACTCCTGTCAGACCGTGATCCGGTCCCTGATTTTATCGAAAACGGACCCTTTGATGCCGGGTACGTTGCAAACATCCTCAATCCTTTCGAAAGCGCCATTGGCTTTCCGGTACTGCACGATGGCCTCGGCCTTTGCCTCCCCGATCCCGGGAAGGGTCTTCAGCGTCTCCGCGTCGGCAAGGTTCAGGTTGACCCTGCCGTCTAAGACCGGCGCCCCGGACTGCTTTCCGGAGAGCTGTCCCGGATCGTCCTTCAGATACGCCTCGGCTTCGACTGCCGTGAGCACCGTAATCTGCTCGCCGTCGGCGACCCGCCGCGCCTGGTTCAAAAGCCGGGTGTCGGCATCCGCCCTGAGACCTCCGGCGGCCGCGATGGCGTCGGCGACCCGGGCGCCCTCGGGCAGCTCCACGACGCCCGGCGCTTCCACGGCTCCGCAGACATAGACGCCGACGAGCACCGTGCTTTCGGCGGCAGAGCTGCTTTCGCTTTTTCCGGCAAATGCGCTTTCCGAAAGCTCCGTGATATATTCCCGCGGCGGGGAGCCGCAGGCGGTCAGAAAAACTGTAAAAGCAAATACAAATGCAAATAAATATTTTTTGTTCATATGCACGCTCCCTTCGGGCAGATCTCCCTTTGCGTGCACGCTTATATTTTACCCAAACCGATTTCGATATGCAAGGGTATTTGCGAAATCGAA
This sequence comes from uncultured Lachnospiraceae bacterium, assembly GCA_902779245.1. Taxonomy (GTDB): domain Bacteria; phylum Bacillota; class Clostridia; order Lachnospirales; family Lachnospiraceae; genus Chordicoccus. The sequence continues at coordinate 2,553 of CACZBB010000091.1, forward strand.
ACAAAAAAACCCGCGGACCTGCGCGGGTTTTCTCGATCTCGGTCAGTCGTTCATCGTGGTCATCGTGGGATATAATTCCCGGAGCTTTTCATCCGGACATGTTTTGTCGAGCCACTCGGCGACGAAGGTTTTCGGAGGGATGTTTTTAGAGCGCTCCTCATAGCGGCCGAGGGCAAGGCTGGTCACGCCGATGTTCACGACGAGGAAGCCCAGGGCCAGGAAGGTGAGAGCTTTTCCAAGCTTCACCGGAATCCGCTCGATCAGGTCCGAGAAAAGAGGATACAGGCCCTTGAGCCAGATGATTGCCGCGATCCCCCAGAAAAGGCAGAAGAGCAGATTGATCCGGCCGCCGAGGTTGAGCGGAAGATGCCGGTAATCCCAGAAGACCCTTCCGAACATCCGCTCCGTAAAAACGCTGCAGAAATACTCGAAAAAGCCTCCGAAGAAAATGCCGAACCAGAAGATGAAATGGTTCGAGCGGTCGCGATAGTTGTGAAGGATCGCGGTAGCGCCAAGCACGCCGACGCCCCAGACCAGGCTGAAGGGGCCCCAGACCACCGAGCTGCGGCTCATCCAGTAGCCGATGGAAATACGGCAAAAGCAGGTCTCGATGAGGTCGCCGAGGAAGGCGCCGATGAAGAAAAGCCAGAACAGCTTGTAGGGGTTCATGCCGTGGGCAAAGATTTTTTTCGAATTCGGGTCTTTTGGCTCTTTTTTTACCGTCGGAATCAGCTTTTCGACGCGCCGGATCGTGACGCCGGAGAGCCAGTTGGAGAAGCGAAGGAGCTGGTTGTGCACCGGCTCGGTTCGCTGGAGGCGCTGCGGAAGTCCCTTGACGTAGCAGTAGGTCCGGACGGCGTCGACCAGCATGATGAGCAGGATAACAACGATGAGGATCTGCTGGATAAACGGAGGGATCTGACGGATCAGCCAGAGAAAGTCGTCGGTGATCCAGAAAACGCTGCAGAAGCCAAGCAGGCCTCCGCCGAGGCAGGAGTAGAGGCTGGTCAGGCCGTCGATCTGGAAACGGCGGGAGGAATAATCCCACCATCTCCGGTGGTAAAGAAGCTCAAGGAACTTCGCGGCGAGAATCTCTGTGATGCCGAACAGGATGCAGCAGGCAATGTAGAGGAAGACAAGATGTTTGACAAGTCCGCCGAAGAAAATATAGGCAACCGGAAAATACACACCGTACATACAGCAGGCCGGGCCGCCGAGAACGCCGCGATTGACAAACTTCCGTTTCTTTACGGCGTGGACAGAGCATTCGACGATCCAGCCAATGAAAGAATATATTATGAAAAGACCGATAATCTCCCTGATCTGCATGACGGACAAATCCTTTAATGCGCGGCAGGAATGCCTGCCGAATGCTTTTAGAGTTCACAGAGCCGCGTAAGGAAATCAGCTGCCTTCTTTGGCAGCGCACAGCTCGCGATAAGGGGCAGAGGTTCGGCGTTCGCCTCCCTCCGTCCTATTATACATAACGCGTAACTCTTACAATAACATTTCAGCGTGAAAACGTCAAGATTCACCGGAAGGCAGGTTTCTAAAAAAACAAAAAGGTGTTCATCTCGTTCACGGAAGCGAAGGCGTTATGCCATAAAATCGTCCTTCGGACGAGGGCCTCGGTGTACAGAAGCTTGTAACGATTTTTCCGGCAGCCCGCAGCCGGACAGCGAGTGTCCGGCTCGGGTGTGACCCAAAAAAAGAACCCTCCCGGGAGCGACCGGCTCCCGAAGGGGTTCTGTGTCCGCCTGCCGCGATTACACGGGCGGCGATTATTTTTCTACATAGCCTTCCGGGTTGTGGCTCTGCCAGTTCCAGGCATCGCGGCACATTTCCTCAATGCCGCGCTCAGCCTTCCAGCCGAGGACCTCGGCCGCATGGCGCGGGTCGGCATAGCAGGTAGCGATGTCGCCGGGACGGCGCGGGTCGATGACATAGGGAAGATCCTTGCCGCAGGCCTTGGAGAAGGCCTTGACGATGTCGAGGACGCTGTAGCCGATGCCGGTGCCGAGGTTGAAGATCTGGACGCCGTCCAGCTTCTCCATGCCCTTGATGGCCAGTACATGTCCGATGGCGAGATCCACGACATGGATGTAGTCGCGAACGCCCGTGCCGTCCGGCGTGTCGTAATCGTTGCCGAAAACATGGATCTTCTCAAGCTTGCCGGTAGCGACCTGCGCGACGTACGGAAGAAGGTTGTTGGGAATGCCCTTGGGATCTTCGCCGATGAGGCCGCTCTCATGAGCGCCGATCGGGTTGAAGTAGCGAAGGAGCATGACCTTCCAGCGGCTGTCGCTTTTCCAGATGTCCGTGAGAATCCGTTCCTGCATGGACTTTGTCGCGCCGTAGGGATTGGTCGTCTCGCCGAGCGGGCATTCCTCGGTGATCGGCACGAAGGCGGGGTCACCGTAGACGGTCGCGGACGAAGAAAAGACGATCTTGAACACCCCGTGCTCGCGCATTACGTCGCAGAGAACCAGTGTCGAGCCGATATTGTTCTGATAATATTCGATGGGCTTTCTCGTGGACTCGCCGACGGCCTTGTAGCCGGCAAAATGGATGACGGCCTCGATGCCTTCCTCTTTGTCGAAGAGATCCGAAAGCGCCTTGCGGTCCTGGACATCGATGGGATAGAAGGCCGGGCGGATGCCGGTGATGGCCTCGATCCGGTCGACGACCATGGCCTTGGAATTGTAGAGATTGTCTGCGATGACGACATCATAGCCTCTTGTCAGAAGCTCGACGACTGTGTGACTGCCGATAAAGCCTGTACCGCCGGTGACCAGAATCTTCATAAATAACCTCCCTGCAGAGCTGAATATTTACGGAAAATGACAGCATTTTTTATGATAAATATGTTGTCTATCAGATTATAACATATCTGTTGTATAATGGATATGGATTTTTGGAGATTATGTTGAAAAACACGGGTCCCGGTTCGCTGCTGTGAGCGGAATGAACCGTAACGAACCTAAACCTGTGAACAGCAGCCGTGTGCCGATCGTGCTTGAATGTGGGGCGTGAGGGTGGTATAGTTATAGAAGAAAAGACGGCCGGGGCTTGGATCCGGCGCGGGACCGTCAGCCGGACGGAGAAAAACTTTAGGAGCGTAAGTCTATGGGGTGGATCATCTTAATCTTTGTCGGCGTGATACTTCTGATTGTTCTCTTTTCGTATCACTGCATTCAGATCGTTCCGCAGGAAACGGTGGACGTGATCGAATACCTGGGAAAATATTATGACAGCTGGGAGGCGGGCGTGCATTTTCTAACGCCGTTCGTGATGCGTCGGCGGCTGAGGGTCAATATGCGGGAGCAGTTCTGCGATTTCGCGCCCTCGTCGGTCATCACCAAAGATAACGTCAGCATGAAGATCGATTCCGTGGTATACTACAAGGTCGTCAACGCGAAACGCTTTACCTATGGCATCGATCACCCCATCGGCGCTTTGGAGAATCTGAGCATCACGGTCCTCCGCAACATTATCGGCGGCCTGGAGCTGAACGAGACGCTGACCTCCCGCGATAAGATCAACGGGGAGATGAATGTGGAGCTCGGAAAGCAGACGGAGGACTGGGGAATCCAGGTCATCCGTGTTGAGATCAAAAATATCATACCGCCCCCGGAAATTCAGGAAGCCATGGAGAAGCAGGCGAAGGCGGAGCGCGAGAGCATCCGCATGACGACGGAGGCCAAGGCGTACAGCGAATCGGTTAAGACCCGTGCCGAGGGCGACAAGGCGGCGAAGCTGCTCAAGGCCCAGGCGGAGAGCGCGGCGGAGATCGAGCTTGCGAAAGGGCGCGCGGAATCCATCCGGCTGGTCTACGAGGCGGAGGGACAGGGTCTGCAGCGGCTCAAGGAAGCGGAGATCGACCAGAGTGTCCTTCGGCTGAGGGCGCTGGACGCTCTGAAAAATGTTGCCGACGGCAAGGCAACGAAGATTTATATGCCTTCGGATCTGACCAATGTGGTCTCCTCGCTGGGCATCGTCGGGGAGAGCCTCGGAGACCGCATGCCCGTTACGCATGCGCAGGCGTCGGAGAAAACGGAAAAGAACCCGAAGACGGAGGAAACCTTTACCTCGATCCTCGGAGCGGATTATCTGCAGAATGATATCGATAATTATTACAACAAGGGTATTGCGCTTCCTGACAAAGCTCTTTTCCTTATGTACGAGGATGGAAGAAATGACACGGCCATCTTTTCACAGAAGTTAATGGAAAAATACAACTTCAAGGCAACGATGTTTACTTATGCCGAGAAGTTCAGAAGCAAAGATGCGTTTTTTCTTATGCCTGATGAGCTTAAGAGACTTGAAGAGAGCACCTACTGGGAGCTGGGAAGTAACGGATACAGACTTGGATACATAAATGTATTTGACAGATACGACAGATATATCGGAGAACTTTCAAGTGAAGAATATTCTTCCATGAGTAAGTACTTCGGAAGAAATTACAATCATTATCTTATGGACTACATAAGAGATGAGAACGATGTTCCGAAGGAATCATACAACGAGATGCAAAAGAGAATCTTGGGTGAGTACGGACTCATGAAACAAGAGTACCAAAAGGGACTTGGCAAAGTGCCCGGTGCTTATGTGCTTCTTCACTCAAATACAGGAAAGTTTGGTGAAAACGACAAAGTAAGTGCTGTAAATGAGAGGGCTATCGGAAATACCTTCGCTATGAACTTTAACAGAGAAGGATATGCACTCAATAACAAGAAGAGCAGTATTTACGATCTTACACGCCTTGAGCCTCAGCCGAACTGGTATACAAACCATCTTCTTATGAGGATAAAGGCTGATCTTCCGGAGGAGGATCAGAAAAATATAGAGTTCATCAATGGGGATGGTGACTCAAAGAATGCCTGGGAGCTCGAAAAAGGAGCTGCCGAGTACAGGAAGAATGATGAAGCTATCGCGCTTACATCACTTCCTCAGGAAATGGGTATCTTAAAATTAAAAGGCAGTGAAAACAGTAAAAATGTTGAAGTGTCTGCAACGCTTAAAGGAAATGTACTTGGTTGCCAGTCGGTTCTTCTTAAGGCTGACAGTAAGCTTGATGCCGGAGTGGAAGTAAGACTCATGAACAATCATCTTTACCTTGTAAACGGTAAGGATATTCTTGAGGATATCGATCTCTATGATTTTGACGGCGGAGAAAAAACTTCCGTTGAAGAGGACATGAGAAATTCACTTGCCGGTGAGTATGCTGCATTTGCCAGATATGCTGCAAGCCACAAGGAAGCCGAAGAATACACAAAGCTTTCGAACGAAGCCAAAAAGGCTAAAGTCAAGACTTTGCAGGATGGCGGCGAAGAGTACAGACC
>CACZBB010000092.1 GCA_902779245.1 uncultured Lachnospiraceae bacterium
ATCCGCCCGCAGCCGGACACGAGTCCTTTAGGGCCGGTATCCGGCCCGGAGGTGAGAAGCAACAGCCGGAATCCAATGCAGGAGGTTTTCGTCATTTACCGTTGCTCCCGTAAAGGAAAATGCGTATGATGAATGTAAATGCATCTCCTCAATATGCAAATGTTATCGTCGAGATATCCGCGGATGCGTTGGACCGTCCCTTCACGTACCGAATTCCGCCCGATCTGGCGGGCCGCGTCGTTCCGGGCGTCCGCGTGAAGATCCCCTTCCGGACCAGGAAGATCTTCGGGTATGTCACGGAGGTTTGCGCCGCCGCCGACCTGCCCCCCGAGCGCGTCCGAGATATTCTCTCGGTAGCAGTCGGGGACGAGACCTCTGAGAGCCGTCTCGTCGCCCTCGCCGCCTGGATGAGCCGAACCTATGGCGGCCGGATGCTGGAATCCCTGCGGACGGTCTTTCCGATCCGGCGGAAAATCAGCGCCGTCACGGTGCGTTACGTGTATCTCGCGGACCGCGAGAAGGTTCCGGCCTACATCGACAGGCTCTCTTCCCGGCAAATGTCCCGCCGCCGCGTTCTGGAGGCTCTTCTTGCGGAGGACGGGCAGGAGGCCGGGCGGCTGATGGAGGCGCAGGAGGCCGGCCCTTCGATATTGAAGGGTCTTGAAAAGGACGGCGTGATCATCATTACCCCGTTCGAGCGGCTCCGCCGCCTCACGGACCTCCCCGGGGAAGTAAAAAATGACGAGCTCACCCCGGAGCAGGCCGAGGCGGTCAGCAAGATCCGCGCCGAATGGGGACAGACGAAGGAAACCGAAAACGGTTCTTTGCCCTCCCGCCCGGTGCTGCTTACGGGCGTGACGGGCAGCGGGAAGACCCTGGTCTACATGGAGCTCATCGCGGACGAGCTTGCCGCCGGGCGGCAGGCCATCGTCCTCATTCCGGAGATCGCCCTCACCGGCCAGACGGTCCGGAGATTTGTCGCGAGATTCGGCGATCAGGTCTCCTTCCTCCATTCCCGCCTTTCCGACGGCGAGCGCTACGACCAGATGCGCGCCGCGAAAAGCGGAAGGATCTCCGTTATGGTCGGTCCCCGGTCGGCGCTCTTTACGCCATTTCCCCATCTGGGCATCATCGTCATCGACGAGGAACACGAGGGCTCCTACCGCTCCGAGCGGACGCCCCGGTACGACGCGCGGGAAACCGCCGCCGAGCGCGCCCGACTCGAAGGCGCGCATCTGCTCCTCGGGTCCGCCACCCCCTCCGTCGAATCCGCATTTGCCGCGGCACAGGGAACCTACTTCGAAACAAAGCTTGCGGAACGCTACGGCGGCGCGCATTTGCCGAAAACCATTATCGTTGACATGCGAAAGGAGATGCTCGCCGGAAACCGCAGCATTTTCTCTGACGAGCTCCAAAGCCGCCTGGAGACGGTTCTGGCAAATGGCGACCAGGCGATGCTGTTTCTGAACCGGCGGGGCTATGAGGGGTGCGTCAGCTGCCGCGCCTGCGGCCACATCGTCAAATGCCCGCACTGCGATGTGTCGCTGACGCTTCATAACGACGGTAAATTACGCTGCCATTACTGCGGACACGAGGCGGCGCGGATCACCGTCTGCCCGTCCTGCGGCTCGACCCTCATCGGCGGGCTCAGCATCGGCACGCAGAAGGTCGAGGCGATGGCCGCGAAAACCTTTCCGGGGGCGAGGATCCTGCGCATGGACCTCGACACGACGAAAGGAAAAGAAGGCCATAAAAAGATCCTCACGGCCTTTGCCGCCGGGGAGGCGGACATCCTGCTCGGCACGCAAATGATCGTGAAGGGGCATGATTTTCCGAACGTGACCCTGGTCGGGGCGCTGATGGCGGATCTTTCCCTCGCGGCGCCGGACTTTCGAAGCGGCGAGCGGACCTACGAGCTGCTCGCGCAGGCGGTCGGCCGGGCCGGGCGCGGGGAAAAGCCGGGGACGGCGGTCATCCAGACCTATCAGCCGGACCATTACGCGATCCGGTGCGCGGCGGCGCAGGACTACGGGCTGTTTTTCCGGGAGGAGATCGCGTTCCGGAAGCTCATGGGCTACCCGCCCTGCGGGAGGCTGCTCGCGGTCCTTGGGAGTTCCGAGGACGAGGAGCTGCTTACGGCGGCGATGGGGTATCTTCGGAAATATGTGGCGCGGATCGATCCGGCGGATGCGCTTCGGGCGCTGGGGCCGGCGCCGCAGAGCGTCGGCAAGGTCAGGGATCGTTACCGGCAGGTGCTTTACCTGCGGCATGAGCGGGCGGAGATGCTGATCCGGGTCCGGTCGATGCTGGAGAGGTATATCGAGGTCAACCGGGGATTTGATAAGATCCTCGTGGAGTTTGATCAGGTTTAGGAAAGGAAGTTAGGTGTTATGGCGATTCGAACGGTCAGGGTTGTCGGAGATTCGGTTCTCACCAAGAAATGCAAAGAGGTTAAGGCGATGACGCCGCGTCTTCAGGAGCTGATTGATGATATGTTTGACACGATGTATGACGCGGGCGGGGTTGGGCTCGCGGCGCCTCAGGTGGGCGTGCTTCGGCGGATCATTGTCGTGGACGCGGGGGATGATCCCAGGGTCCTGATCAATCCGCGCATCGTGGAGAGCGAGGGCGAGCAGACGGGCGACGAGGGCTGCCTTTCGTATCCGGGAAAGTACGGAACGGTGACGCGGCCGAAGCGCGTCGTCGTGGAGGGCTTTGACCGGGAGATGCAGCCGGTCCGCTGGGAGGCCGAGGATCTTCTGGCCCGCGATTTCTGCCACGAAATCGACCATCTCGACGGCAAGATGTACATGGAGCTTGTCGAAGGTGAGATCCACGACGTCCGGTACGAGCAGCAGGAAGCCGAAGAACCGTGATGCGGGCTTTCCCCGTTTAGCCGCAAGAACCCTGGTTTTACCATCGCCCGTAGGGCGATTTCATTGCAAAACGTATAAAGCAACGGAGGAAGAGCCTTGAAAATCGTGTTTATGGGAACGCCGGATTTTGCGGCGGGAATTCTTGCGGCGGTCCTTGACGCCGGCTATCCGGTCGCGGCCGTCGTGACGCAGCCGGATCGCCCGAAGGGGCGGAAGAAAGAGCCGGTTCCCTGCCCGGTGAAGGAGCTTGCGGCTTCGAGGGGCATCCCGGCCCTTACGCCGACCCGCGTGCGCCGGCCGGAGGAGATCGAAAAGATCCGCGAGCTTTCGCCGGATCTCATCCTGGTCGCGGCATTTGGACAGATCCTTCCGAAGGAGCTGCTGGAACTCCCGAAATTCGGGTGCCTCAACGTCCACGCCTCGCTTCTGCCGGCCTACCGCGGCGCGGCTCCGATCCAGCACGCGATTCTCGACGGCTGCGAGGAGACCGGCGTTTCCATCATGCAGATGGACGAAGGGCTGGACACGGGCGCCGTGCTCGCGAAAAGGAGCATCCCCATTGCCCCAGACGAAACGGGCGGGAGCTTATTTGATAAATTAGCCGCGCTCGGGGCAGACCTTCTTCTGGAAACACTCCCCAAGGTCGGCACCGGCGAGCTCGTTCCCGAGCCGCAGCCGAAGGAAAGCACCACGGCTTATGCCGCGATGCTGAAAAAAGAAGACGGCCGCATCGACTGGACGGAAGACGCAAAAACCATCGAGCGGAAGGTAAGGGCATTTGCCCCGTGGCCCGGCGCGTACACCTCCCTGAAGGGCAAAAACCTCCGGATCTGGAGCGCGAAGGTCCTGGAGGAGACCCGTGAAAAGGAGCCGGCCCTTCTTCCGGGCGAAGCGAAGAATCTCAAAGACCGTGTATCCCTGCCGGGAACGCTTCTGACCCTTCCGGACGGCTCCCTCGCCGTAAAGACCGGCGACGGCCTTCTCGTCCCCACTGAGGTCCAGATGGAAGGCAAGCGCCGCATGTCCACCGCGGAATTCCTCCGCGGCAGCCGCGCCGCGGCAGCCCGCCTTGGAGAATAAACGGAGTGAACAGTAACATCCCCAAAAAGCGGAGATCAAAGCAATGACTAATATCCGTGAGATCATCCTTGACATCCTGCTCGCCGTCATCCGGGACGGTGCGTATAGCCAGAATGCCATTCACGCCGCCCTTGAGAAGCACGTGTATCTGACCCGCCGCGACCGGGCTTTCATCACCCGGGTCGCGGAAGGAACCGTGGAACGCCTCATTGAGCTCGACTACATCATCGATGCTTATTCCCAGGTGCCGGTGGCGAACATGAAACCCGTCATCGCGAACATCCTTCGGAGCGCGGTCTACCAGATCCGCTTCATGCGCTCGGTGCCGGATGCCTCCGCCGTCAACGAGGCGGTCAAGCTCGCCCAGAGCCGCGGCTTCTATAATCTGAAGGGCTTCGTCAACGGCGTTCTCAGGAACGTTTCCAGACATCCTGAAAAGGCGCCGTATCCGGATCGCGAGAAGGATCTCGCGGGCTTCCTTACCATCGCCTACTCCACGCCCCGCTGGATCGTGGATTCCTGGCTGGAAAGCTACGGCGACTTCGTCACCGAGAAAATGCTGGCCGCCCTCATGGAGCCCCGCCCGACGACCATCCGCCTGAAGACGGACGGCATCTCGAAAAGCGAGATCCTGGAGAGCCTCCGCAGCCAGGGCGCGTACGTGAAACCGGCCGGCTGCCTTCCCTATGCCTGCAACGTGGCGGATTACAGCTTCCTTCCCTCCCTTGAGGCTTTCCGGAAGGGCTGGATCTATCCGCAGGACCTCGGTTCTATGCTCGTCGGTGAAATCGCGGATCCGGCCGAGGGCAGCACGGTCTTCGACCTCTGCGCCGCCCCCGGCGGAAAGAGCCTTCACGCGGCGGACAAGATGAAAGGAACGGGCATCGTCGAGGCACGGGATATTTCTCCCGAAAAGGTCGCGCTCATTGAGGAAAATGTCGCCCGCACGGGTCTTTCGAATGTTCATCCCAGGGTGGCGGACGCGCTGGTCTACGATCCCGAATCGGAAGGGCGGGCGGATCTTGTCCTCTGTGACCTTCCCTGCTCGGGTCTCGGCGTCATCGGGCGGAAGCCCGACATCAAGTATCGCGTGACGGCGGAGCGCGTCGCGGAGCTTTCGCAGCTTCAGCGCAAGATCCTCCACAACGCCGCCTCTTACGTGAAGCCCGGCGGCGTGCTGATTTACAGCACCTGCACGGTGAGCGTGCCGGAGAATCAGGAGAATGTCCGGTGGTTCCTCGACAACTACTCCTTCCGGCCGGAAAGCCTTGACCCGTACCTTCCCAAAGAGCTCCAGAGCCTTTCCACGAAGGACGGCGCGATCCAGCTCCTTCCCGGCATCCATCCGACGGACGGCTTCTTTATCGCCCGTTTCCGGAGGGAGACGGTATGAGCGAAAAAGCAACCGGGCTTTGCGAACCGTCCGGCGGCATCCCCGATACGAAAACGGAGGGAATAAAAAGCCTTTCCGACTATACGCTCCCGGAGCTTTCCGTCCTCATCGACGGCCTTGGCGAGAAGCGCTTCCGCGCCGGCCAGATCTACGGCTGGCTTCACCGGAAAAACGCATTTTCCGTGGACGAGATGACGGATCTGCCGAAAAGCCTGCGCGAAAAACTCCCGCCGCCCTGTATCTGCAAAATCGCGGACATGCAGGAATCCAGGATCGACGGCACGAGGAAATACCTCTTCGAGCTTTCGGACAAAAGCCTGATCGAGAGTGTTTACATGGTCTATCAGCATGGCCGGAGCGTCTGTATCTCCTCCCAGGTCGGCTGCCGCATGGGCTGCGCGTTCTGCGCCTCCGCCATCGGCGGGCGTGAGCGGAACCTTACGGCCGGAGAAATGCTTTCGCAGATTTACGCCATCGAGCGCGACGTGGGCGAACGCATCGGCAACGTGGTCGTCATGGGCACCGGCGAGCCGCTGGACAATTACGAGAACCTTGTCCGTTTTCTGCGGATGCTGACCGACGCCGACGGGCACAACCTCAGCGAGCGCAGCGTCACCGTCTCCACCTCGGGGCTGGCGGACGGCATCCGTAAGCTGGCCACTGAACGCTTCGCGATCAATCTGGCGCTTTCGCTGCACGCGCCCAACGACGAGCTTCGGAGGACGCTGATGCCGGTGACGAACCGGTGGCCGCTCGCCGAGGTATTTTCGGCGCTTCACGCCTATTATGAGGCGACCGGACGGCGGCTGACCTTTGAATACAGCCTCATCTCGGGTGTAAATGATTCGGACAAATGCGCGGAGGAATTGGTCAAAATAGCCAAAAATTTCCAGTGTCTCGTGAATCTGATCCCCGTAAACCCCGTCCGGGAGCGAAAATTCAGCCAGCCCGCGAAGCTTCGTGTGCAGGCATTTCAGAAAAAACTTGAAAAATACGGAATTCATGTTACTATAAGAAGGGAAATGGGCCGGGATATTGACGGCGCCTGCGGGCAGCTCCGAAAGCGGCATCTTGAAGACGGGAAAGCCGTGCGGGAGACAGCCGGGCAGGAGGCTTAAGACCGGATCCTGCTGCGCCTTCACGAAATGTGAAGGGAAAAACAAACAGCCTAAGACATGAATCTTACGGCGCGTTCATGGAACCTGAAAGGAAAAAATGAAGGCATACGCAATCACGGACGTTGGACGAAAACGGAATATGAATCAGGACAGCGTCTTTGCCTCGGCGGAGCCTGTGGGAAATCTCCCGAACCTCTTCATTGTCGCGGACGGCATGGGAGGGCACAACGCGGGAGACTTTGCCTCCAGATATACGGTCGAGACGATTGTGCGGTCCATTTCAGAAAGCGGGGAGAAAAACCCGATCCGGCTCATCCGAAAAGCCATTGAAGAAGCTAACGAGGGCGTCCGCAGGGAAGCCGCCGAGCATCCGGAGATGGCCGGAATGGGCACGACCGCCGTCGTGACGACGGTGGTCGGCAACTTTGCGTACACGGCAAATGTAGGAGACAGCCGGATGTATCTTTATAACGGGACGCTCCGGCAGGTCACGAGAGACCATTCCCTCGTCGAGGAGATGGTCCGTCTCAGGGAAATCACCCGCGAGGAAGCGCGCTTCCACCCGGACAAGAATATCATCACCCGGGCAGTCGGCGCGGCGGAAAAAGTAAACATGGATTTCTTTGATTACAAGGTCACACCGGGCAGCACGATCCTCATGTGTACCGACGGCCTCACCAACATGGTGGCGGACGGCGAGATCGAAGGGATCGTAGAGGGGCAGCTTTCTGCCGAGGAGAAGGCGAGGCGGCTCGTAGATGCGGCAAATGCGCATGGCGGCGCAGACAATATAGGGGTTGTTATCGTAGAGCCGGATGCGGATGAGGAGGAAGAATGTTAAAAGCAGGGACGATTTTAGGGGAGCGATATGAGATCGTCGGACGTGTAGGCTCCGGCGGGATGGCCGACGTCTACAAGGCGAAGGATCACAAGCTGAACCGGTTCGTGGCCGTCAAGGTCATGAAGCAGGAATTCAGCGAGGACGGGACGTTCATTTCCAAGTTCCGGCGCGAGGCGCAGGCCGCGGCCGGGCTTGCCAACCCGAATATTGTGAATGTCTACGATGTCGGTGAGGATCAGGGCAATTACTACATTGTTATGGAGCTCGTCGAAGGCATCACGCTGAAGGAATACATCGGGAAGAAGGGACAGCTCTCGGTCCGCGAGGCGACAAGCATCGCGATTCAGGTCTGCATGGGCCTTCAGGCGGCGCACGCCCAGAAGATCGTGCACCGCGACGTGAAGCCGCAGAACATCATCATTTCCACCGACGGAAAGGTGAAGGTCACGGACTTCGGTATCGCGCGGGCAGCCTCCTCCAATACCATCAGCGCCAACGCCATGGGCTCGGTGCATTACAGCTCGCCCGAACAGGTGCGGGGCGGCTACGCCGACTCGCGCTCGGATATCACCGGAAAGGTGCCCTTTGACGGAGAGTCCACGGTGGCGATCGCCATCAAGCATCTCCAGGATGAGATGGAGCCGCCCTCAAAATTCGCTCACGACCTGCCCTACTCCCTGGAGCAGATCATTTACAAATGTACACAGAAAAATGTTGACCGCCGTTATCAGACGGTTGGCGAGGTCATCGAGGATCTGAAACACTCTCTGCAGGATCCCAATGGGCATTTTGTCCAGCTCGCGCCGCTTTCGGATCATGCGCGGACGGTCGTCATGTCGCCGGCTGAGCAGGCGGCGATCCGTCAGGGCGCCGGAGAGGCCGCGGCTTTTTCGGCCGGCGCGGCAGCGGCCGGCATCGTCGACGCGGCAGAACCCGCGTATGCCGGACCGGGCGAGCTTCCGCCCGAGGCAGGCTACGCCGAAGGGCCGGAAGCCGGCGGCATGGGCTATGCCGACGAAGGCTTTGCGGAGCCGCTTCCCGAGGAAGAAGTCTATCAGGATGACGACGATGACGACGGCGGATCCTCCGGCCTGGAGAAGGCCGTGACTATCGGCGGCTTCGTTGTCGCCGCGGCGATTATTGTCGTGCTGATTTACTTTATCGGCAGGGCCGCCGGGCTCTTCAACTTTGGCGGCGGTTCGACCACTTCGAGCGATGCCGTTGTGACGACAGCCCCGACGACCGAAGCGCCGACGGCCACCCCGGTCCCGACGGAGACCCCGGTCCCGACGGAGGCCCCGGAGGTCATCTCTTCGGAGCCGGCCGCCCCGCAGACCGTGGAGGTTCCCCAGATCGTCGGCCACACCGAGGCGGAGGCGCGTGAGCTCGCGCAGCAGCGTGGTCTCAGCATCCGTTATGTCAGCGAGCGCACCGATAACAGCGCCGCGGCAGGTGTGATCATCGAGCAGGATCCGGGTCCCGGCAGTCAGGTTGAAACCGGCGCGGAGATCCGTTACGTGCGCAGCACCGGTCCGGAGCAGAAGTATGTCCCGAACGCGATCAACCTTACCGAGGAAGAGGCGCGAAGGGTCATGGAGGAGAACGGCTTCACGAATATCCACTTCGCCTATCAGCCGAATCCGGTCTTCCAGGCCGGTCATGTCTGCAGCATCTCGCCGAGCGTCGGCACGCCGGAGGATGTCTCCACGCTGATCACGCTTTACGTCAGCACGGGCGGAGCGACCGCAACGTCGACCCCGATACCGGAGCCGACCGCGGAGCCTGAGCAGCCGCAGACGACCACCGTCCGCAATTACACAGGCATTTCGCTTGCCGAGGCACAGGCCGCGGCCGCGACGGACGGCCTGAACGTAACGACGCAGGAAGTCACGCGCGACGGCCAGCCGGACGGCATCGTCCTTGAGCAGAGCATCCCGCCGCAGACCGAGACCCAGAGGGGCGCAACGATCCTTCTTCTCGTGAACCGCGCGGCGGCCGCTCCCGAACCCCAGCCCCAGCCCCAGCCGGAGGCCGGCGGCAGCTATACCGCAACCTTAACGCGGGATTCCGGCGGCGACTATACGGGCGGACACTACATTCTCAACGTTGTCCAGTACCTCGGCGGCAATAACCGCATCGAGAAGCAGATCCAGGAGGGCGACGGCCTCGCCTTCCCGACCACCGTCACGGCTCAGGGCGAAAGCGGCGTCTCCGACGGCCAGATCGTCCTCTACGAGCTCCGCGACGGCCAGTACGTCATCGTCCGCACCTGGAACAACGTCCCGTTCACCGCCGGCTAAAAACAGCTCTGACGGATTTGCTCAGCGAAATATACTTTTACAGCCAGGCACTGGTTCTCTAAGGCGAGCCATCCTGGCTGTTTTTGTCTCACGTCGCTTCCCGCCTCAAGATCAGCAGTTATTTATAATTCATTAAATAAGGAACCAATCTATGCTCATCGGACGAATCATTAAAGGTATTGCCGGATTTTATTATGTTGACATCCCGGAAATCGGCATTTATGAGTGCCGTGCCCGCGGAATCTTCCGGAAGGACGGGAAGAAGCCCCTCGTCGGCGACCTCGCGGGGATTGAAGTGACCCACGAGGGCGACAAGGAAGGAAACCTCATCGAGATCATTCCCCGCAAAAACGAGCTTTTCCGTCCGGCTGCGGCAAATGTCGACCAGGCGCTGGTTTTGTTTGCGCTTCGAAGCCCTGACCCGAACCTTATGGTCCTCGACCGCTTCCTGATTGCCATGCAGCAGCAAAATGTCCCGGCCGCCATTTGCTTTAATAAAACCGACCTCGCCCGGGACGGGGAGGTTGAAGCCCTTGCCCGCGCCTACGAAAAATGCGGCGCGAAGCTGTTTTTTATCTCGCTGGAGAACAGCGAAGAACTCGCTTCCCCGGATGAAAGCACTGAAACAAAGGCTTCCCCAAAAGAACCTGAAGCCGGCCGCCGGCCCGGCAGGACAGCTTCGACCGAAAGCGACGCAACAAACGCATCCGAGGAAGAAACCGGAAACACCTGCCCGTCTCGGAAGGAAAGAGTTCAAGGCTCTTCTGAAGACAGCACATCCTGCCTGAGAGCGGCAGATGGCCTCCTGGCCTTGAGGGGTTTTCTGGAGGGCAAAACAACCCTCCTCGCCGGGCCATCCGGCGTCGGTAAGTCCACCCTGACCAACGCCTGCCAGAGCGGGATTCGGATGGAGACCGGCGAAATCTCCCGCAAGCTCCTCCGCGGGAAAAACACCACCCGTCACGCTCAGCTCATCCCGGCCGGCGGCGGCACCTACCTCATGGACACCCCCGGCTTCACCTTCCTTGAAACACGGGATCTCCCGAAAGAAAACCTCCGCTTCTTCTACCCGGAATTTACCCCCTACGAAGGTCGGTGCCGGTTCGACGGCTGTACGCATATCCACGAGCCCGACTGCCGCGTCCGGGAAGCCCTCGCCGCCGGAGACATCTCAAAAACCCGTTATGAAAACTACACCCACATCTACGCGGATCTCGCGGAACAGGAGAAGCATCGCTACTAAAGCCGGAGGCGCAAAGCCCCCGGCTTTTTTGACGCAAAAACCTCCGCCCTCCGGAACAGAATCAGCGATGCTCTTTGGAACCGTGCGAAAGACGAATTCTCCGCGCTTCGCGCTCCCGAAAACCACCAAACATTCGAAATCCACTCGTTTCTAACAAAAAACAGTTGATTTCTCATGTTTGGGCGGGTTCCAAGGCACAAAATCGTAGGTAAGCACCCGTTTTGTGATCTTCTGACCCGGGTATCACCATATAATAAGCGTAATGCTTTATGACGCTTATTATTACTGCCTATATGGAGGAAACAAGATGGAAAACAAAACTTACGGCTATGTGCGCGTTTCGACGCGGGAGCAGAATCTTGACCGTCAAATGCTGGCTATGCGTGATTTTGGGGTTTTTGCTGAGCAAATCTTCACCGACCGGCAATCCGGGAAGGATTTTGACCGTCCGGCTTATCATACGCTTCTGCATATTCTTCGCCCCGGCGATCTTCTGGTCATCAAGAGCATCGACCGTCTCGGCCGAAACTATGATGAGATCCTGGAGCAGTGGCGGGTCATCACGAAAGAAAAGCAGGCGGCTATCGTTGTGCTCGACATGCCGCTCCTTGACACGAGAAAAGGCCGCGACCTTACCGGAACGCTCATCGCGGACATTGTTCTCCAGCTCTTAAGCTATGTAGCCCAGACCGAGCGCGAATTCATCCGGAGGCGTCAGGCGGAAGGCATCGCCGCGGCCAGGATGCGCGGCGATCATCTCGGTCGAAAGCCGAAAGAAAAGCCATCCGACTTCCCGACGATCCTCTTGCTCTGGGAAAATGGATCCCTTTCCGCCAGGTCTGCCGCGGGCAAGCTTGGCGTCAGCCCCAAAACCTTCCTGAAATGGGTCAAACAAACCCGGATGTCTCTGAAAGTCTCCTGAAATCAGCCGAAATCCCCGTTTCTGCCCCGTTGCGGCTGATTCCTGAAAACTTGCTCAGAAAAGACCCTCAGCCGCAGCGCCAATTTTAGCCCCGTTGCGGCTGATTCTTGAAAACTTGCTAAGAAAAGACCCTCAGCCGCAGCGCCAATTTTAGCCACATTGCGGCTAAATCCGGAAAGCTTGCATATAAGAATCTGGAAGCAAGGTATTATGAGGCGATGGCAAGGCTTAAAGCTGCCGGCCTGGCATAAAAGGATACAAAACAAGGCAGAGGGACGATAATCGCCGCCCTCTGCCTTATACACATCTTTTCTTGGAATTCTCCAATTATCTTTCATACTTTCATTATTTTTTATTCTTTGATTAATATAAGGCTCAGGATCATTCATATCAATAATACCTTTAATATTTATTTGATTGCCTTTTAGCTGTTTCATATTATTTCTTTCTAAGATTAATTCTTTTATTTCTGATGCTTTTAAATTTGGACATTGTCCAGCTTGTCTTGTTGATACATTTAATCCATAATTATTCTGATCATAATATAATTCAGTGGGATCACCTCTTTTTATGATGATTTTAAAAACAAATAAATTATCAATTATTTTTCCGTTTGTATTATTTTTTATAGGAATTGCATATAATTTAAAATAATCCTTTGGTTCCATATTTGGCTTAAAATTTTTGGTTAATTTTAATATAATATCTTCATAATGAGATAACTTTTCATTTGTGTAAACACCTACAACCTTTTTTTCATCATTTATTCCTATATACAATCTCCCTCCATAAGTATTTAAAAATGCACAAAACTGTCTTTTCAATTCTTTTTCTTTTTCCCAATCAAGAGGAAAAAAATAATCTTTGTATTCTATATATTCATCTTCATCTTTTGTTATTGCCTCATCTATATAGAAATAAGTCCTATCTTTTAAAGGTTTTTTTCTTAATTCTTTTATCTCAACTTTAATTTGCTCTGCGGTTTTTAAATCATCATCATCATACTCAAATTCATCTTCATCATTTTCATAAAATTCTAGAGCTTCAGCTATATTAATTTCTTTATTATTGATTTTATTTTTATTTATTTGTTTTTCTTTTTGAACAATATTTTTATTTTTTCCTTTCTTATACTCATTAATTTCATATATTCTTTCTTGATAATATTCAATACCAGCTTCAGATAAAATTGGAACGTCTGCCCCAATTATATCTATCAAGTGATTTTCAGAATCAGATAATAATTTTTCAAGAAAGCTTTCAGCATTTTTTTCAATGCCTTTTTTTCTGTATGTTTCCCAAATATTTTTTAAAGATACCAATTCTAAAAATAACTTCTCTTCTTCGGTTAAACTATCCCTTGCTTCTTTCTCTTTTAAATCACTTTGTTCTATTATTCCAAAATTAATACAATCATAATAAAAAGTATATAAAGGATGATTTATTTCTCTTGCTCTAAATTCAAAATTAAATATA
>CACZBB010000093.1 GCA_902779245.1 uncultured Lachnospiraceae bacterium
AACGCAGGTCAGCGACAAACTATAATTTTATGGTTCATACACAGGCTGATTTATGTCACGGACCCGTGCCAAACAGCGAGTGTTTGGCACGGGAGTGACATGTAACTTCTTTTCTTTTTATGAAAAAGAGCCGTGAAAGGAATCGGCCGTCTCCCTCTGCCCTTTATGCTGCAGCCTACGCCAGCGTCAGCGAGAATACGAACTCCGTCCCGGTATTTTCCGTGCTCGTGACGGTTATATTCTGCCCGTGGGCGGTGAGAATCTCTTTTACGATGGAGAGCCCGAGGCCGGTTCCGGTGCGATCCTTGCCTCTTGAAGCATCGCCCTTGTAGAACCGATCCCAGATGTGCGGGAGATCCGCGGACGGGATCCCCGAGCCCTCATCCCGAACCGAAACAAAGCATTTGCCGTGACGGACCGCCGACTCCATCTCGATGGCCGCTCCCTTGTCGCTGAATTTGACGGCATTGTCCAAAAGGTTGTAGACCACCTGCTCGATCTTTCCGCGGTCCGCCCGCACCGGGAGCTCCGTGCCGGTCAGAAGCAGCCGGATCCGGATCTTTTTTTTGCGGCAGGAGCCCTCAAAGACCTCTGCCGTCGCCCGGAGCAGCGCGTTGATGTCAAAATCCGTCAGAGAAAGCGTTGCCTCACCGCTCTGCATCTTCTCTAAGGACAGAACCTGGGAAGTCAGCTTTTCCAGCCGCTCCGCCTCGCCGGCAATGACCTCCAGATAATGCGCGTGCATTTCCGGCGGAATGGTTCCGTCGATCATCGCCTCGGAGAAGCCCTTGATGGAGGTCAGCGGGGAGCGGAGGTCGTGGCTGACATTGGAGAGAAAAGCGGCCTGGTACTCCTTGCTCTTTTTGAGCTCCGCCGCCATGCGGTTCAGGGAGGAGGACAGCTCGCCGAGCTCGTCCTTCGTATAGACCTCAATGCGATGCCCGAGATTTCCGGCGGCAAATTGCCGCGCGCCGCGGACGATCTCCTGTACGGGGCGCTCAAAACCGAAGATAAAAAATACCAGAAACACGAGGGAGAGGACCAGGTTCACGGTTACGACAACATCAAGGCCCCACATCACCTCCTCGCGTTCCTCCTCGATGACCTCGAACGGCATCGTGGCGGCAACGTAGCCCTGCGGCCGGTATCCGGCCAGAATCGGCATCAGTACACATAGGCGCCGTTCCCGGTAGTAACCGTAAAAATCACCGACCTCATAGAAGCCGGGACCAAAGGAAGCGTAGTTGAAGCCCGAAAGCGCGCGTGTTTCCGAATTAACCGAAACGGACGTGTCGAGCAGGACGTTTCCCGAAAGATCAAGACGCAGGATATCCGCATCCGCCGTGTCCTGAAGGAACTGCGCGACGGACGTAAAAACCTCGAATCCGTTTTCACCGGAAAAGATCCCCCGGGAGGTTCCGTTCGCAATGTCCCGCGCGACGCGGTAGAGATGATCCGCGTGACTCCGTGTCCGGGCGTCTTCCACAAGCTGGCGGCCAAGTGAGGAAGCCACGAAGAAGGAGAGGATCGAAAGAAGGAGATAGAGCCCGCAGATCTTAAGCAGCAGCCATCTTCGCATGGCGATCCCCCCTTCCCCGGCTTTGCTTTTCTTACGACTTTACCTCGAATTTGTAGCCGATTCCCCACACGGTCGCGATCTTCCAGGACGCGTGATCGTGAATCTTCTCACGCAGGCGCTTGATGTGCACGTCGACGGTCCTCGTGTCGCCGACATATTCATAGCCCCAGATATGGTCAAGAAGCTGTTCCCGCGTGAAGACCTGGTTCGGGCGGGAGGCGAGGAAATAGAGAAGCTCAAGCTCCTTGGGCGGCATGAGAATTGTCTTTCCGTAGTAGGTCACGGAGTAATTCGTCCGGCTGACGATGAGATCCGGATAGCGCACGACCTTAAGCTCCTTGGCCGGTATGGTCACGGCCGGGTTGGGCTGATAGCGCCGGAGCACGGCCTTCACCCGCGCGACCAGCTCCTTCGAGTCAAAAGGCTTGATCATGTAGTCATCGGCGCCGAGCTCGAGACCGAGCACCTTGTCGAAGGTCTCGCCCTTCGCGGAAAGCATGATGATCGGCGTATCCCGCATCGTCCGGATCTCCCGGCAGACCTGATAGCCGTCCTTGCCGGGGAGCATAATGTCTAGAAGCACGAGATCGGGCTGCCAGCTCATGAAGAGACGCAGCGCCTCCTCGCCGTCGCGGGCGATCCGCGTCTCGAAGAGTTCCTTTTTGAGATACAGAGAGATCAGGTCCGCTATATTCATATCATCGTCAACAATCAAAATCTTCTGTATATCCGACATAAAAACCTCACTTCATTTCGGCGATCGTGATACCCGCGTCGCCTTCTCCGTATTCCCCGAGCCGGAAGCTCTTTACGTGCTTGTTCCGGCGAAGATACTGCTGTACCCCGGCGCGAAGAGCCCCGGTACCCTTGCCGTGGACGATCCGCACCGACGGCAAATGCGCGAGCGCGGCGTTGTCGAGGAATTTGTCGAGCTCCATGCACGCCTCGTCGACGGTCTTCCCAAGGAGGTTGATCTCCGAGGTCGCCGTGGAGGATTTCTGCATCCGGATCTTCCCGGTGCCGGTCTTCTCAAGCCCCGGCCCCTTGATCTCGGCCTCGTCGATCTTCTCGAGATCCGTGAGCCGGACCTTCGTCCGCATGATGCCCAGCGTCACAAAAAGCCAGCCCTTCGAATCCGGCAGCGTGCTCACCGTCCCCTTGAGGTTCAGGCTGATGACCCGCACCGCGTCCCCGATCTGAATATCCTTCTCGGTCAGCGTGCCCTCACTCTTGCTCTCGGAAATGTCGCCGATGCGGCTGTTCATGTCGCCGATGCGCGAGCGGAGCTCCTGCCGCACCTGCTCCATCTCCTTGCCGGAGGCGATCCCGCCGTGCTTCGCGAAATAGCTGATCGCCCTGTCCGCGTAATCCTTCGCATCCTGCAGGAGCTTGCGCGCCTCCACCGAGGAGGCAGTAATCATTTTCTGCTTCTGCTCCTCCAGATGCGATTTCTGGTATTCCAGATCCTTCTGGAGCTTCTCGATCTCCCGCCGCGTCGCTTCGGCGGCTTCCTTTTCCTTTTCAAGGCTCTGTCTCCGGGCCTCGAGATCCGAGATTACATCTTCAAAGGTCTCGGCCTGGTCGGAGAGCAGTCCCCGGGCTTCCTCGATGATCGCCTCGGACAGCCCGAGCTTTCTGGAAATGGCAAATGCGTTGCTCTTGCCGGGGACGCCGATGAGCAGACGGTACGTCGGCGAAAGCGTGGCTACGTCAAATTCGCAGGAGGCGTTCTCAACGCCTTCTGTCCGCAGCGCGTAGATCTTGATCTCGCTGTAGTGCGTCGTCGCCAGTGTGCGGATACCCCGCCGGTGCAGACTGTCGAGGATCGCCACGGCCAGCGCCGCGCCCTCCGTGGGATCCGTGCCGGCGCCGAGCTCATCAAAAAGCACCAGGGAATCCGGCGCGGCCACATCGAGAAATTCGACGATATTTGTCATATGCGAAGAAAATGTCGACAGGCTCTGCTCAATGCTCTGCTCGTCGCCGATGTCCGCGTAAACCTCCGAAAACATGGATATGCGGCTTCGGTCGCCGGCCGGAATATGCAGGCCGGAAAGACCCATGAGGACCAAAAGCCCCGTGGTCTTCAGCGTTACGGTCTTGCCGCCGGTGTTCGGACCGGTAATGACCAGAAGGTCAAAATCCTCGCCCAGGCGCACGTCGATCGGAACGACTTTCTTCTTATTAATAAGGGGGTGGCGGGCCTTCCGCAGCTCGATGACCCGGTCCTCGTTAAGCAGCGGGCGGGAGGCGTTCATATCCACCGCGAGCCGCCCGCGGGCGAAGATGAAGTCGAGCGAGCGCATCGCCTCGTAATCCGCGCGGATGAGGCCCGTATTCTGCGCCAGCTCCTCCGAAAGCCGCGCGAGAATCGCCTCGATCTCCTTCTGCTCGGCGATCTCCAGCTCGCGGATCTCGTTGTTGAGCCGCACCACCGAGGCCGGCTCGATAAAGAGGGTCGAGCCGGAGGAGCTCATATCGTGGACGAGGCCGGAAACCTGCCCCTTGTGCTCTGCTTTGACCGGGATGCAGTAGCGCCCGTCGCGGGTCGTCACCAGCGCGTCCTGAAGATATCCGGGGTGCGAGGCGATGATCTTGTTCAGTTCCGTGTGAATACGCTCGCCGGCGGCTTTGATGTTTCGCCGGATATTCCGGAGATTCGAGGAAGCACTGTCCGCGATCTCGTCCTCCGAGAGTATGCACCGCCGTACCTCCGCCACGGTCTGTGTGAGCGGCTCCAGCGAGCGGAAGAGCGGGTCGAGCACGTCGTCCGGCGTGTCTTCCCGGTCATGCCGTCCATACGCGCGCACAAGCGCGGCATTCTCCAGCATTTTCGTGATCGTCAGGATCTCGTGGATGCCGAGGCTGCTCCCCAGCTCCAGCCGCCGGAGCGAAAGGCCGACATCCGCCGTATTTCCGAAGGAAATACTGCCCTTCGCGAAAATCCGGGAGACCGCCGCCGCCGTCTCCGCCTGCATTGCTTCCACCTCCGGCAAATGCTCCTTCGGAAGAAGCGCACGGCAAAGCGCTTTTCCCGGCTCGGAGCTTGCGTGTTCCTCTAACATGAGTATTACTTTATCATATTCAAGCGTTTTCAACGCTTTCTCGTTCATAATCGATTCCTCTTGTTTACAGGTTTTCATGCTTCTTACATTGTATCGCAAACGCGGCGAGGGGAAAAGAGTTTTTTGATGACAAGTCACAAAGCATTCATAATTTATTCATACCTGAATGATAAAATCATTTATATATCCATCTGGATACCGTGCTTAAGGAATTGCGTTGTTTCCCGTAAAGTCTAAATAAGCGAGTGGGTAAATATGAATTCTATGGAGCAGGATGATCAGAACAATATCCGGAATGAGGGTGAGGAGCCCTATTCCTTTATCGAGGAACACGTCCGGAAACGTCCGGTTGACCGCCGGAGGTTTCTTTGGGGTGCTTTGCGCCTTTTGCTGTCGGCGATCGTCTTTGGGACTGTCGCCGGCTTTGTTTTCGTTCTGATTACCGGCGGCATCGGCCTTTCCAATGTCCGGGGCGGCGTTGCCCTGCGCACGGAGAGCCCGGAACGCCCCGAATCCGACGGTTCCGGGGAGATGGCGAGAACCCCGACGCCCACGCCTTTGAGCATTGAGAACGGCCGGGACGAGGCGGAGGATACGAAGACGCCGGCCGTCACGTCGCCGACCGAAAAAGCCGGTACGGCCGGGGAAGCTTCCGCGAGTCCCGCGCCCGATTCCGAAACAGCCGCGGCCGGGTCCAAAGCCTCCGGCTCGCGCGGGGAAAATTCCGGAAAGAAAGCATCCCGCCTGACGCCGACCCCGACGGCGGAGGAGCTTGAGAGGGAAGCAATTCATATTTACGAGCGTTTTCAGTCGGCGCTCAGGCGAATCTTTGAAGAAAACCTTTGCCATCGGGTATTGGTTACCTCGAACGGCGGAAAGAAAGAAGGGGTCTTCGGCGCCTCCGATCATCCGCAGAAGATGGTCGGTCTCATCCTCGGAGAAGACAGCCGCCGTCTCTTCATTTTGCTTGATCATCTGCCGGAAGGGGAAAAGCATCAGGTGACCTTCAGCGACTCGGCGCAAGCCCCGGCGAAGGTGTATGCGTCAGATCCTCTGACCGGCCTGACGATCCTGGCGGTTCAACTTCGTGACGTGGATGACCTCACGCTTACGGTCTGCACGCCGGCTGAGCTCGGCAATTCCTATGGAATTCATCCGGGAAATCTCGTACTCGTCATCGGTACGGTGCTCGGCGAGGAGGGCGGGTATCTTCAGGGAAGCATCCTGTCCGCGGAGCGTCCCTACGAAGTTCCCGACAGGGAGTACCGTCTTCTGGATACCGACATCCATAGCGCGGAAGACGCGTCGGGCTTTCTTTTGGATATGCAGGGCAGAGTCGTCGGCATTTTTTCGGACAGATTCAAGCCCGAAGGAACGGATCTGATTTCGGCGATCCCGATATCCATGGTCAAGATTCTTTTGACAAATATGATCAACCGAAAACAGCTTGTCTCCCTCGGTGTCATGGGACGCGATATTTCCGTTGAGGAGGCGGAGAACCTTGACCTTCCGGTCGGCATATATGTCGTCGACTCTCTGGAGGAGTCTGCCGCGCTTGAAGCCGGCATCCGCACGGGCGACGTCATTACCGAAATCAACGGAAAAGAGGTTACCAGCGTTCTGCTTCTGGAGGAGGAGCTTTACCGTCACGAGCCCGGCGACAGCCTCACGGTGACGCTCATGCGGCCCGGCTCTGAGGGCTATGAGGAAGTCACCTGTGAAGCCATCCTCGGCCCGCTGGAAATAAATGAATAAGAAAGGGAAAAAAATGGCAATCTCGAAGAAACTTCTGGAAAAATACGCGGATCTCATTGTACGCACGGGCGCAAATGTCCGGCCGGGACAGACCGTGCAGCTCGTCATCGCCGTCGAGCAGCATGCCTTTGCCGAAATGATCACCGAAGCCTGCTACAGGGCGGGGGCGAAGAAGGTCAATATCGACTGGAGCTGCGATGCCGCGAGCCGTCTGCACTATCTTTACGCGGATTCGGCCGTGCTGGAGACCGTGCTTCCCTGGGAAGAGGAAAAAATGCGGCAGATGGTGAAGGATCTTCCGTGCCGGATCTTCATCGCCTCGGAGGATCCGGACGCGATGGCGGGGATCGACCCGCACAAGCTCTCCGCGGTCATGCAGAGCCGGGCCCGGGTCATGAAGCCCTACCGCGACGCGGTGGATGGGAAGCACCAGTGGGTCATCGCGGCTTACCCGAGCGAAAAATGGGCGAAAAAGTGTTTCCCCGAAGCCGGGGACGCGGTGGACCGGCTCTGGGACGCGATCCTTCGCACGGTGCGCGTAAATGAGGAAAACGATCCGGTGGCGGAATGGAAAGCACACACGGATTTCCTGGAAACGAAGATCAGCTGGCTCAACGAGCAGGGCTTTTCCTCTCTTCGCTACAGCAGCGCGAACGGGACGGACTTCACGGTGGACCTGATCCCCGGCGCGAGATGGTCCGGCGCCGCCGACGTGAATTCGGCCAATGGCGTCTCCTACATTCCGAATCTTCCGACGGAGGAGGTCTTCACGTCTCCCATGGCCGGCAAATGCGAGGGTACGCTGGTGGCCGTGAAGCCGCTTTCCTGGAACAGCCAGCTCATTGAGGACTTTTCGATCACCTTCAAGGATGGCAGGGCTGTATCCTGCCGGGCCGGAAAGGGGCAGGAGCTTCTGGAAAAAATGCTGGCGATGGACGAAGGAGCCTCAAGGCTCGGCGAGGTCGCCCTGGTTCCGAAGGACAGCCCCGTCAACCAGTGCGGCTTCCTTTTCTACGAAACCCTTTTCGATGAAAATGCCTGCTGTCATTTTGCGGTGGGCATGGGCTTCAAGGAAGTCCTGCCGGGCGGCGTGGACATGACGATGGAGGAAGCCGGCCGCTGCGGCATCAACGATTCCATCATCCACGTGGACTTCATGGTCGGCGCCGACGACCTCTCCATCGACGGCATCCGCCCCGACGGCACCTCCGTCCCCGTCTTTCGAAACGGCACCTGGGCGTAAGGCTAAAAACTGGTCAAGAGTAGGCTTTGACACGGGCTCTGAAAATGCTTATAATATGTTCTGTCGATCATTTGTCAGGAAAGCTGCGGCCTTCGGGCCGCTTAGAATGGAGAGAACATGCGTTTTATCAGTGAGCTTCGCGACGGCAGCCGTATTCAGGATGTCTATCTTTGCAAGCATCGTCAGTCCGCGGTGACGAAGAACGGCAAGCACTATGA
>CACZBB010000094.1 GCA_902779245.1 uncultured Lachnospiraceae bacterium
TTGAAGAGGCGGATATGCTGGTGCTGCCGGGTGGAATGCCGGGCACGAAGCACCTTGCCGCCTGCAGGCCGCTCACCGACGCGCTGGAGGCTTTTGCAAAGGATCCGAAAAAAATGATCGCCGCGATCTGCGCGGCGCCGACCGTATTCGGCAAGCTTGGGCTGCTGAACGGAAAGAAGGCCTGCTGCTATCCGGGGATGGAAGAGGGGCTTTCGGGCGCCGAAGTCAGCTATGACAGAGTTGTCGCTGACGGCAATATCATCACCAGCCGGGGTGCGGGAACCGCAATGGACTTCGCCCTCTGCCTCATCGCCCGACTCACCGACGCGGCCACTGCGGAAAAGATCCGGGAAAGCGTCGTCGGCTAAAGGTCTCCGAAGATAACCAAAAAATACTTTTCATCCGATGAATTATGTGTTATACTATATAGCTGTGCAGCTATTCAAAAGGTGATGCATAAATGAAAGATGGAAAACGGAGAACTTCGATTCTCCGGCCAGGAGGAAACATGAGCGTAAAGGTAGAGAAACTTGATCACAATATGGTAAAGCTGATCGTTGAGGTTGAGGCGGATAAGTTTGCGAAATGCATCCAGAAAGCGTATCTGGCGAACCGCGGCAGGATCTCGATCCCCGGATTCCGCAAGGGCAAGGCGCCCCGGCAGATCATCGAGCGCATGTACGGCCCGGGCATCTTTTTTGAGGATGCTGCCAATAACGCGATCAATGAGACTTACGATGAAGCCGCAAAAGAGACGGGGCTTGATTTCGTTTCCCGCCCGGTATTCGATATTGTCGATATCGGCAAGGACAAGCCCTTCGTATATTCCGTCGAAATCGCCGTGAAGCCGGGCGTTAAGCTGGGCGAATACCGCGGTCTTAAGGTCAGCCGTCCGGACACGCTCGTGACCGACGCCGATGTCGACAGGGAGCTTGAATTAGAGCAGAAGAAGAACTCGAGAAAGGTTCCCGTCGAGGGACGCGCCGTGGAGAACGGAGATACCGTGGACCTTGACTATGCCGGCACCGTGGACGGCGTTCCCTTCGAGGGCGGAACGGCTGCGGGCCATCAGCTTCGTCTCGGCTCCGGCTCCTTCATCCCGGGCTTTGAGGAACAGCTCGTCGGCATGAACATCGGCGATGAGAAGGACGTGACCGTGACCTTCCCGGCCGAGTATCACGCGAAGGAGCTCGCCGGCAAGGAAGCCGTTTTCCACTGCAAGATCAACGGCGCGACCTTCGAGGAGCTGCCGGAGCTGAACGATGATTTCGCCGCGGACCATACCGAGTTTGAGACGATAGCGGAGTTCCGTGAGGATCTTGCGAAGAAGATCCGCGAGCGCAAGGAGCAGAGCGCCAAGACGCAGAAAGAGAACGAGGCTGTTCAGAAGGCGGTTGACGCTGCGGAAATCGATATCCCCGAGGCGATGATCGACGCCCAGGTCAGCCAGATGTTCGAGGAGAATTCCCGCCAGCTCGCGAGCCAGGGGATCCCGATGGATATGTATCTGTCTTACATGGGCATGGACGAGGCCGGCTTCAAGAAGGAGCTCCGTCCGGAAGCGCTCCGCCGCATCCGCACCAGGCTCGTCCTCGAGACGATCGCCGATGTCGAGGGCATCGAGATCTCTGACGAGCGCTATGACGAGGAAATTACGAAGATGGCCGAACAGTACAAGATGGAGAAGGAGACTCTCCAGAAGTCGATCGGCGATTTTGAGGAAAAGCAGATCAAACAGGACATGGCTGTTCAGGATGCCGTGACGCTCATTGTGGACAGCGCAGTGGAGGAATAAAGCTTTGAAAAATGCACTTGTGCCGTATGTCATCGAGCAGACCCCTCAGGGCGAGCGGAGCTATGACATCTATTCCCGTCTGCTCAAGGAACGGATCATTTTCCTTGCCGACGAGGTTAACGACGTGACGGCGAGCGTGGTTGTCGCCCAGCTTCTTTTCCTTGAGGCCGAGGATCCGTCCAAGGATATCAGCCTTTACATCAACAGCCCGGGCGGCTCGGTAACGGCCGGATGGGCGATTTACGACACCATGCAGTACATTAAGTGCGACGTCTCGACGATCTGTATCGGCATGGCGGCCAGCATGGGCGCGTTCCTTCTCGCGGGAGGCACGAAGGGAAAGCGTCAGGCGCTTCCCAACGCGGAGATCATGATCCATCAGCCCTCCGGCGGAACCCGCGGCCAGGCCTCGGATATCCGTATTGAGGCGGAACACATCTTGAAGATCAAGCAGCGTCTCAACGAGACGCTTGCGGCCAACACCGGACAGCCGATCGAAGTCATCGAGAAGGATACGGACAGGGATAACTGGATGTCTGCGGCTGAGGCTGTGCAGTATGGACTGATCGACAGCGTCGTCGAGCGGCGGTAAACTGCCGGCGCGGTTATCAGCGGCCGTTTTCAGGGACTCCTCATGAGCGGGAGTCCCTTTTTTCACAAGAGTTAAAAAGATCGGTAACAAGATCCTTCTATATATATTCAGAGGTACATATGGCTAGAAATCAGGGTAGACTTCGCTGCAGTTTCTGCGGCAGGACGGATATGCAGGTTCGCCGGCTCATTCAGGGGCCGGACGGCCTTTACATTTGCAACGAGTGCGTTGAGCTCTGCTCGGATATCCTAAGCGAAGAGATGGAAGCGAACAAGCCGTCCCGTGGGAAGAAGCAGAAGATCAATCTCCTTAAGCCCGAAAAGATCAAAAGCTTTCTCGACGATTATGTGATCGGGCAGGACGAGGCGAAAAAAGTCCTCTCCGTAGCGGTATACAACCACTATAAGCGGCTGATGGCCCCGAAGAATCTGGATGTCGAGCTTCAAAAATCGAACATCATGCTTCTCGGACCGACCGGCTCGGGCAAGACGCTTCTCGCGCAGACGCTTGCGAGGGTTCTCAACGTGCCCTTTGCCATCGCGGACGCGACGACGCTGACCGAGGCCGGCTATGTGGGCGAGGATGTGGAGAACATTCTTCTCAAGCTCATCCAGGCGGCGGAATTCGATCTTGAGCGCGCCAAATACGGCATCATTTATATTGATGAGATCGACAAGATCGGCCGCAAATCAGAGAACGCTTCCATCACGCGCGATGTCTCCGGCGAGGGCGTGCAGCAGGCGCTCCTCAAGATCATTGAGGGCACCGTGGCATCTGTACCGCCCCAGGGCGGGCGCAAGCATCCGCAGCAGGAGATGATCCAGCTCGACACCACCAACATCCTCTTTATCCTCGGAGGGGCATTTGTCGGGATGGACAAAATCATTTCCCACCGTCTGGAGACGAAGTCCATCGGTTTCGGCGCAAAGCTTCGCGAGACCGATAAGGAGAAAAACATCGGCCAGATCCTCAAGGAGGTCATGCCGGAGGATTTCGTGCGCTTTGGCCTGATTCCTGAACTGATTGGGCGCGTTCCGGTTGTTACCTCCCTCGACGAGCTTGACGAAGCCGCCCTGATCCGCATCCTGAAGGAGCCGAAAAACAGCCTGGTCCGCCAGTACACCGCGCTCTTTGAGATGGACGGCGTGAAGCTGACGTTCGAGGAGGAAGCCCTCCAAAAGATCGCGCAGGAGACGGTTGCCCGCAAGACGGGCGCCCGCGGTCTTCGCGCCATCATGGAGCGGACGGTTCTTACGCCCATGTACGAGCTTCCCTCCGATCCGACGGCCTCCGAATGCGTCATCACTCCGGAATCCGTGGACGGAAAGGCGAATCCCCGGATCCTCCACGAACGGAAAGCGCCGGTCGAAGAGAAGCCGGCGGTACGTCCGCAGCGCGGCCCCATAAAGAAAGCAGAGTGATATATGTTTAAAATTCGCAACGTGAACCTGGAGACGGTCTGCGGCGTGACCAGCACCTTACCGGAGAACACCCGCGTCGAGGTCGCATTTGCCGGGCGCTCCAATGTCGGCAAGAGCTCGCTCATCAATTCGCTGATGAACCGGAAGAATCTCGCCCGTACGTCGAGCCAGCCTGGGAAGACGCAGACCGTGAACTTCTACCGCGTGAACGAGGGAACGCCGGCGGCGGACACCGTACTTCCGGAACCCTTCGCCCCGGACTGCTATCTGGTGGATCTGCCCGGCTACGGCTACGCCACGGCGGGGCTGGAGGTCAAGGCGGCCTGGGGAAAGATGATTGAGCGGTACCTTCGCGGCTCAAAAAAGCTTCGCGCCTGCTTTCTCCTGGTGGATATCCGTCACGAGCCCACGGCAAATGACCGCCAGATGTTTGATTGGATCCTGGCCAATGGCATGGCGCCGGTGGTGGTGGCGACGAAGCGTGACAAGCTGAAGCGCAGCCAGATCCCGAAGGCGCTGAAGGCGATCCGGGAAACGCTGACGGACCGCAAGGGGCTTCTGGTCTTCCCGTTTTCGGCGGAGACGAAGGAGGGCCTTGACGAGATCTGGGCCTATATACGCGATCTTGCGCTGGAGGAAGAAAAATATGGGGATCATCCGGGCCCTGAAGCTGGGCTATGACTATAAACGCTATACGGATGACGAGCAGGAGCTGAAGGTTCGCGCCGTCGACGGCGTGGATCTTGATGTAGAGGCCGGCGAGTTTATCGCCATCCTCGGCCACAACGGCTCCGGGAAATCGACATTTGCCAAGCACATCAACGCGCTCCTTCTGCCGTCGGAGGGAGCGATGTTCATTGACGGCGTGGACACGAGCAAGGAGCCGGAGCTTTGGCGTATCCGCCAGAAGGCGGGGATGGTGTTTCAGAACCCGGACAACCAGATCATTTCCACCGTCGTCGAGGACGACGTCGCCTTCGGCCCGGAAAACCTTGGCGTTCCCCAGGATCAGATCTGGGCGCGTATGGAAGAGAGCCTGAAGAAGGTCGGCATGTACGCGTACCGGGAGAAGTCCCCGAACCGTCTTTCGGGCGGACAGAAGCAGCGCGTAGCCATCGCGGGCATCGTCGCCATGCGCCCGAAGATTATCATTTTCGATGAGCCGACGGCCATGCTGGACCCGAACGGTCGTAAGGATGTCCTGGCGGTCGCCCATGAGCTCTGCCGTACCGAGAAGGTAACGATCATCCTCATTACGCACTACATGGAGGAGGTCATCGGCGCGGACCGTGTCTTCGTCATGGACGGTGGGCGTGTCGCGCTCTCCGGGACGCCGCGGGAGGTGTTCTCGCGGGTCGAGGAGCTTAAGCGCCTTCGCCTCGACGTGCCGGATGTGACGGATCTTGCCTACGCGCTGAAGAAAAAAGGCCTTCCCTTCCCGGACGGGATCCTCACCCGCGAGGAATTCCGCACGGCCGTCCGTGAGAACCGGATCCTTCCTGCGCGGGCGGAAACCGAAAGCCCGGCGGCCGTCCGACGGACCTTTGCGGAAAGAACTACGCAAAGATCCGCGAAGCCGGAATTTGCCGAGGCGAGCGAGCCCGGAACCCTCGACAAAAGCCATGAGCATACGGCTGAGCCGGTATTTGCCTGTGACATCTCCAAGAATCCCTCGAATGTCAGACAGGAGGGGGAGACCTTGCTGGAGCTGGAAAATGTCACCTTCGCCTACAGTCTGGGAACGGCCTATGAGACAAAAGCCCTTGACGATATCTCGCTGAAGATCCCAAAAGGTCAGTTTATCGGCGTGATCGGGCACACGGGGAGCGGCAAATCCACGCTGATCCAGCATTTTAACGGTCTGATGCGTCCGACCGCGGGCCGAGTTCTTTTCGAGGGCAAGGATATCTGGGAGAAAGGGTACGATCTTCGGAAGCTCCGCACCCGCGTCGGTATGGTTTTTCAATTCCCGGAAAGCCAGCTTTTCGAGACGGATGTCCTGACGGACTGCGCGTTCGGGCCGAAGAACCAGGGTTTTTCCGTCGAGGAGGCGAAGGAGAAGGCCAAAGCCGCGCTCCATATCGTCGGAATCGGGGAAGAGCTTTACGCGGCGTCGCCGTTTGAGCTTTCGGGCGGGCAGAAGCGCCGCGTCGCCATCGCCGGGATCCTCGCGATGGAGCCGGACATCCTGATTCTCGACGAGCCGACCGCCGGTCTTGACCCGAAGGGACGGGACGAGATCCTTGGCCGCGTCCGGGATTTCCACAACGACCACGGCATCACGATCGTCCTGGTCTCTCACAGCATGGAGGACGTGGCGGCCTACGCGGATCGCCTGGTCGTCGTTCACGAAGGCAAGATCGCCTTCGATGATACCCCGGCCAACGTTTTTTCCCGTTACCGGGAGCTTGAGTCCATGGGTCTCGCCGCGCCGCAGATCACGTATCTGATGAACGAGCTTGCCGAGGACGGTTTTGCCGTCGACACAAGCGCGGACACCGTCGAAAAAGCCGAGGCCGACATCCTGAAGCGCTGGCATCGGTGATTCGGGCATCATGAAACACCTCGAAACACAGAACGCCTGATGGAAGAGAGGAGGGAAGACTTTGCTGCAGGATATTACTTTGGGCCAATATTACCCGGGAAATTCCATACTGCACCGGCTGGATCCCCGGACAAAGTTCCTTGGGACCCTGATCTTTATCGTCGGTCTTTTTCTCGTGCAGGGAGTCATCGGCTACACCTTCGTAACGGTCGTTTTGCTGGCGCTCATTTTTCTCTCTCAGGTTCCCTGGAAAATCGTTCTGAAAGGGCTTCGGGCGGTTCTTTTTATCCTGATCCTCACGATGCTCTTCAACATTTTCCTCATTCCCGGCAAGGTTATCGCCCAGTGGTGGATCTTCCGCATCACGGAAGAAGGCCTCTATACGGCCATCCGCATGGGCATCCGTCTGGTCTACCTGGTCACCGGCTCAACGCTCCTTACGCTGACCACGATCCCGACGGCCATGACCGATGCCATGGAGAGCCTGTTCCGGCCGCTGAAGGTTTTTCATGTTCCGGTTCATGAGATCGCCATGATGATGTCCATCGCCCTTCGATTTATTCCGATCCTCATGGAAGAGACCGAAAAAATCAAAAAGGCGCAGATGGCCCGCGGCGCGGATTTCGAGTCCGGCTCGTTTTTCCGCAGGATCAAGAGCCTCGTGCCTCTGCTCGTTCCGCTCTTTGTTTCTGCCTTCCAGCGAGCCAACGACCTCGCCCTCGCAATGGAGGCGCGCTGCTATCACGGCGGCGAGGGACGCACACGCATGAAGCCCCTCCGCTACGCGAAGCGGGATGTTATCGCGTACATCCTGCTCGCCGTCTTTATCGGAGTATGCATTCTCTGCCTGATTTTTGGTTTATAATGAGCGTTTATTGATTTTCGTGGAGGTTCTATGCGCGTAAAGCTTATCCTGGCCTATGATGGCACCAACTACCAGGGCTACCAGAGCCAGGTGAACGGCCCGACGGTGCAGGACGCGCTGGAGGAAGCGATCGAGTCTCTTCTGGGCCGGCGAATCCGCACGATGGGCGCCAGCCGCACCGATACCGGCGTCCATGCCCTCGGCAATGTCGTCTGCTTTGACACCGACTCTCGCATCCCGGCGGACAAGATGAGCTTTGCCCTGAACGCCCGCCTCCCCGAGGACATTCGTGTGCTCGAATCCTCCGAGGTTCCCGACGATTTCCACCCGCGCTTTCAAAACACGATCAAAACCTACGAATACCATATCCTGAACCGGTGCTTCCCGGATCCGCTTCGTCGGAACACGGAAATGCACTATTATTACCCTCTTGACGAGCGGAAGATGAACGAGGCTGCTCAATACCTTGTTGGTGAGCATGATTTCGCCTCTTTCGCGTCCTCCGGCTATTCCTCCAAGACGACGGTTCGTACGATATATTCGGCAAATGTCCGCCGAGAGGGTGACCGGGTGGTTTTTCGGATCACGGGAAA
>CACZBB010000095.1 GCA_902779245.1 uncultured Lachnospiraceae bacterium
ATTTTATGGTTCATACACAGGCTGATTTATGTCACGGACCCGTGCCAAACAGCGACGCGCAGCTAGTCCTTTAGGGCGAGTGTTTGGCACGGGAGTGACAAGTAACTATATAAGCTCCTTACGTCTCGATCAGCCGGCGGACAATCTTGCCCGTCGAATTCCGGACAAAGGGCTCGTCCCTGAGGATGACCTTCTGCACCTTCCGGTACACCGGCTCCCCCTGGTTCGCCCGCGCAAGAAGCGCGTCAAAATACGCCGCGGGCGCATTTGCCTCCTGCTCCGGATAGATCTGGACGATCAGGCTTCCGTCCTTCTCGTAGACAATGGCCTCCGCCACCGCCGGATCCTGAAGGAACTTCTCCTCCAGCTCCTCCGGGGAGACATTCTCGCCGCTTGCGGTAATGATCAGGTTCTTCGTCCGTCCGGTGATGAAAAGATAGTGATCCTCGATCTTTCCGAGGTCGCCGGTGTGATACCAGCCGCCCTTCATCGCCTCCTCGGTCGCCGCCGGATCCTTGTAGTAGCCCAGCATGACGTTCCGGCCTCTGGCCAGGATCTCGCCGTCGTCGTCGATCTTCACCTCGCAGCCAAAAAGCACCGGGCCGACCGAGCCGTCGCAGAAGTCCTCGTTCCGGTTCACGGCGAGAACCGGCGAGCATTCCGTGATGCCGTAGCCGTTCAGAAGCTCGACGCCGAAGGTGCGGAACAGCTTCACATACTGGACGCTCAGCGGGGCTCCGCCGCAGATGATATACTTCAGCTTACCACCGGTCGCCTGCTTAATCATCTCCGGGGAGAGCGGCGCGCCGGCGCGTTTTGCGAGGACCCGGAACTGCTTGACGAAGGTCTCGATGATCATCGGCACGGCAAAGAGCGTCGAGGGCTTCGCGATCTGAAGATCCTTCATGATGTTCCGAATGTTCCGGACGATATAGCACGGGGTGCAGTAATTGTAGACCATCAGATGCCCGACCACCAGGCCGAACATATGGTGCATGGGAAGCGGTCCCATGCCGACGCCCTCGTGGAAATAATTCTTGCTGGCCTGATTCATGTTGGAGATGAAATTGTCCTGGCTGAGCATGACCCCTTTCGGCTCGCCGGTGGTCCCGGACGTGAAGAGGATCGCCGCAAGCGCGTTGGCATCGACCTCATGATCCACGTAGCCCGTTTCGCCGGCCGCGAGGAGCTTTTTCCCCTCCGCGATATATTCGGCAAATGCGGTCATCGGGAGCTCAAGAAAGCCTTCGCCCGCAGCCGCCGGGATCTTTGACAGATTCGCGGCAAAGGCCGGAACCGCGGGGGCAAATTCTTTTGAATATACAAGAGAAGCGCAGTCTCCGCGGGCCATCAGGCGGATGAGATTCTCCACCGGCTGCCGCGCGTCGAGCGGAAGCGCGACATTTCCGCCGTTGACCAGGGCAAAGAAGGCCACCAGCCACTCATAAGAGTTCGGGCCCACGATGCCGCAGTGGCGGCCGCCGCGAAAGCCTTTCGCATAGAGATAGGTTCCGAGACCGTTCACATCGTCGCGGAACTCCCGGCAGGTGACCTTTCGGACAGACCCGTCATCCTCCGTGAAAAAAAAGGCAACATCATCCGGCGTTTTTTCCGCGCGTTCATTCATCAGCTGCTTCAGGTCGATCGCCTGCGGCAGCTCATAAGGTGCATATTCCTTCATCCTTAACCTCCTCTAACAACCGCCCGGAAATATCAGCGATTTTTCTCAAGATAGCTTTCAATGTCGCCGACGGTCCTGAACTCGGCGATCTGCTCGTCCGGGATATGGATCCCGTACTGATCCTCGAAATCGCTGACGATCGTGAGCACGTCAAAAGAATTGAGCTCAAGATCTTCAATGAGGTCGGTCTCCGGCCCGATCTGCTCTGCCGGATAGTCGGTATACTGTGACAATACGTCAATGATCTCCTGAAGCATTTTATGATCTCCTCCTTGTATTTGGTTCATGTACAAACGGGCATACATAGTTCGCACTCTGTGCCACCATGTATAAAAGTCGATGGCTCCGCGCTTTCGCACAGCTCTTTATAAGCTCGATAACGGAAATGATAGCTTTCCGGTCTCACTTATTTCGCGGTCCCGAATCATATTAAGTACAAATGCATTTTCCGGTCGTTATCCCTCCGTCCAGGGGATCTCCATCTCGGAACACCAGTCCCTGGCGGCATCAAGATACGCCCCGGCAAGAAATTCTTCATAGGCTTCCCGCAGGGAAAGCTCATCGAGGACGCGGCTGACGGCCGCAAAGGGCTCTCCGGAAAGAAGCGCCCGGGCAAGAATCGCCTTCGCCTCCGCGTCCGGAAGCTCATCGCAGAAAGCCTCCAGAACCTCCTCCTCATCCACCACGTACGGATCGGGAACGTTCACGTAATCCGCCGGATGCGCATCCATATCCCGCTCCGTCTTCCGGTCCCGCCGAAGGGCAAAGGACGGATCCGGGAGCGCGATGATCTCCCCGGAGGGAACATGGTAATAATACTGCACTCCCAGATTCGCGAACCGTATCGCGTCCGCGACGTCATAAATATTTACTGCCATCTGCCATCCTCTGTCTGCCTGAAAAGTTACTGTTGTTACGTTTCTGGTCACACTGTGACCAGAAACGAAGGCGTTTTGCAATGAAATCGCCCTGCGGGCGATGGCAAAACGCAGGTCAGCGACAAACTATAATTTTATGGTTCATACACAGGCCTTGTAACGTTGTTACTGTTCACTCGGTTCACACCCGGACCGTGCGGCTTTCGCGGCGTCAGTTCATCTGTGCGCTGCGGTTGGCCATATCCTCCGCAAGCCGCAGATCCTCACGGTGATCCATGGCATAGCTCTTCGTCGTGAACTCGAGGATCGAGCCGACGATACCGAAGATCAGCCCGAAGAAGATGTTCAGAATCAGGATCACGATGACGGAGGTCTCGCGGGCCTCAAAGAACCGGACGATGCCGACCGGCCACTGCTGGAAGCTCTCGGCCTGTTTCCGAAGCTTTGAGGACTGCACCACATTGTAGATGCCCATGACCAGAGGCGCGAGGCCGGCGATCACGCACAGGCCGACCGTGCCGATGATGATCTGGATAATCCCGATGACCATCCACGCGGTGGACAGGGAGCGCATCTTCATAACAAGGGTATCTACCGTTCCGACCGGGTCATACTGATAGCCGGTACGGTACGCGCCGGCGTCGGCAGCTTTCTGCCCGGACGCCTGCCAGGCCTGCCAGGCCTGCCCGACGTTCCCTTCCTGCGTATTGTAAGTGCCCGCGCCGTCTGTATTGGCCGAGGCGTTCCCGTAGGTCTGGGAATATGTGTTGGCCGAGGCGTTCCCGTAAGCCTGAGCGTTTGCATTTGACGAATTAACCTCTGCTTTCGCGCCGCAGGAGGGGCAGAACTTATCCGCGTCGCCCATCGCGGTGCCGCACTGATGACAATACCTCATATCCTACTCCTTTCGTTAACGTTAAGATCCGCCCGCGGGGGCGGTTCCTTCGGGAAAGCCGCACGTACCGCGGCGGTTTACCTGAAGGAGATATCCAAAATGCTGAATTCCGGGTCGACGAAGGCGCGGTTAAAAGGCCCGTAGGAGCCCACGCCCGCCGTCGTCACGGTATGCATTTTGTTTTCATAAACCTTATAGCCACAGGCATTGAAGTACAGGCGGTCGATCCCGATGTTCAGCGGGAAGAACTGGCCGTTGTGGGTGTGCCCGCAAAGCTGCATGTCGAAGCCCGCGGCCGCGACCTCCGGAACCTCCTTGGGTTCATGCTCAAGATCGATCAGGATCCTGCTCTTGTCGAGTCCCTCCGTCAGCTCCGCCGCCGTCGCCCGCCGCTCGCCCTGCGATGTCCGAAGACCCGTCTCCTCCGGATCCCGGCGTCCGACGAGGATCACGGAGCCGTCAAAGAGCTCAAGGCTTTCGTCCGTCAGCACCGTCACGTTGGCGTCGGCCAGGAACCTGCCGTAGCGGGGATCGTTCTCCTTATCATGATTGGAGAAATTAAAACCGAAGATCAGTTTGTCCTCGACGTCGTGATTGCCGTAAACCGCGTAAGCGCCGTATTTTGACTTCATGCCCGCGAGCGTCTTCGCGATCTCCTCCGGCTGCCCGATCGCGTCATAGGCATTGTCGAAAACGTCGCCGGCGATAAAGATCAGGTCGACGTCCTCCCGGTTGATCTTCTCCACCATATCCCGCATCATCGCAAGGCCGGCGTTGTAGCCCAGGTGCATGTCCCCGATCAGCGCGACGCGGAGCTTTTTCGTTCCGTCCGCCGCCGCGGGAATGTTCCCGCCGTCCTTTTCGACGGTAAATGAGTAATGGACTGTTCTGATGATCCGGGCGTTGATCTCGCCGTAAACGACCAGCCCCACCGTCGCCAGGAGGACCAGCCCCATGCCGATCCGGTAAAAGGCTCCCCTCGAAAAACCGTCCCTGCTCAGCTTTTTAAAAAGGATCAGCAATAAGCCGATGAGCGAGAAAAGCGCCAGGGCGATCAGGAAATACACATTGACGACGATCATGCAGTAGCCGACGCGGCGGAAGATCTTCTGCAATAGCCCCGCGGGAAGAAAATAACCGATGGGCATGAGGGCGGAGGTTCCGATATAAAGGAAGCTGACAAGGAGAAGCACCCCTGTCTTCAGCCGCGGCTTCGCCGCCCGCATCAGGGCTTTCTCCCCCTTCGTCCTCGCCTCGGCCAGCTTCGCCGGCTCGGGCTTTTTGCACAGAAACGGCGCCACGTGCGCCAGCCAGCGCAGAAGAACATGATTCAAAAAGATGACCAGCGCCAGAAAGGCCGGTCCGATGATCAAAACAAAATGTCCCATAGCAATTACCCTGTTCTCAGCCAGCGAAGCGCCTTCATTACTGCGAACGGAATGAACCGTAACGCTTTTTCTCAAGCCGGCGCAGAATTCCGTAGGCGGCAAATGCGGACGCCGTGCCGATGAGGGCTCCGGCGATGACATCCGAGGGATAATGCGCTCCCAGATACAGCCGCGAGAAGCCCATGCACACGGCAAATGCCAGTGCCAGCACGGAGGCCAGCTTGTTCTTCAGAGCCAGGCAGACCGACACCGCCAGCGCGAAGGCCGCCTGGGTATGCCCCGACGGGAAGGAGTGCGGATCCTTAAGCTCTTTCATCAGCGGTTCCAGGTCGTCGAGCGTCACATAGGGCCGGGGCCGCAGAACCAGGGGTTTCAAAATCAGGTTTACGATGACGGCTCCGAAGATCAGAGAAAGCCCGGAGACCATCCCGGTCCGGCGCGTCCTCTTGAAGATCAGAAAAACCGCCGTCACCGCAATCATCCCGATGCCATAGCTCCCGAAGGTCGATATCCCCTTCATGACCACGGTCAGGAAATCGGAGCGGAGATTCTCCTGAATCCAGATCAGGACATCGGCATCCAAGCCCTGAATCAACTCAAACATCCATCAGTCCTCCAATCGATGCAAATATTCCTTTTTGCCTTTACCATTTTACAAATGCGGACGGCTATTGTCAAGGTG
This sequence comes from uncultured Lachnospiraceae bacterium, assembly GCA_902779245.1. GTDB lineage: Bacteria > Bacillota > Clostridia > Lachnospirales > Lachnospiraceae > Chordicoccus. Next base: position 5,525 of record CACZBB010000095.1, read on the forward strand.
GATACCATCTGCTTTTTACGAGATTCTTCCGTGAACGGAGTGAACAGTAACGAACTAACGATTGTTGAGACGCGCACCCGGCGATTTCTATTTGCCTTTTCTGAGGATATAGTATAAAATATAAGAAAGCATTTCCATTTGCGTACCGGGAGGTCTTTATGCTAATTGCCATTATGGTCATTCTCATCCTGATTCAGCTGATCGCGCTGCTGTTCGTGGTCTGGCAATTTGGCGTCGTCGCGCTCGGCCTGATCCAGAACCGCCAGCAGCCCGGCCCTTCGGAGCCCAAAAACAGCTTTGCGATCCTTGTCTGTGCGCACAACGAGGAAAACGCGATTCCGGCTCTTCTGGAATCGCTGGAGGCGCTGGACTACCCGAAAGCTCTGTATCATACCTTTGTGTTTGCCGATCACTGTACCGACCGGACCGCCGAGGTGGCCGCCTCCTTCAAGGGCGTCACCGTCCTTAAGCGGGACGAAGGTCCGCAGAACGGTAAGGGCGACGTCCTGGCCTGGGGTCTTGAGAAGGTTTTCGCGGAGCACCCCAACTCCTTCGATGCCTTCACGATCTTCGACGCGGACAATATCGCCGACCCCGCATTTCTCTCACATATGAACGAGTCCCTCAACAAGGGCGAGGACGTGATCCAGGGCAACCGTCTCGGCGGCGAGCCCTACCGAAGCATCATCACGCAGTGGTACGCCATCTACTGGGCCTGCTACTCCGTCCTCTTCTCGTATGCCCGTCAGAAGCTGGGACTCTCCTGCTTCCTGACCGGCACCGGCTTCACCGTCCGCCGGGACATCCTGCAGAAATACGGCTGGCACACCAAGTCCATCACCGAGGACGTTGAATTCGCGATTCAGCACTGTCTCCGGAACCGGCGGGTGGCGTTCAACATCGACGCGGTCTGCTATGACGAACAGCCCTCCAATTTCTTCGTGATGCTCAAGCAGATCTGCCGCTGGTGTACCGGCAGCTACCAGATCCTCGGCATCTACCTCGGCGATCTTCTGCAGCGCTTCGGGAAGACCCGGTCCGTCAAGCTTTTGGATAATATCATCCTGCTTTTCCTCGGACCGGCCACGGTGCTCGTCAACGTCGCCACGATACTCGTGAATATTATGTACATTTCCACCTTCCAGCACGCGCGGCTTTTCCAGATTATTTTCATCGTGCTTTCGCTGGGCGTAACCTTCTTCATGACCCGCATGACGACAAAATTCGCGAACATTCCGTTTAAGAAGCTGATTCCCGGCTTCTTCCTGTTCCCGATCTTCCTCTTCTTCTACACGATCTGCTCGCTCTACTCGCTGTTCTTCCCGACGAGACGGTGGCACAAGATCGAGCACCAGGGCATCTCGCAGGGCAGAGGCCGTCGGCGGAGACGCGGGCAGAAGGAGCTTACCGGGGAAAACGCCGAGGCTCTTTTGGGCGAGGTTCCGTCTGACCGGACAGATGCCGGCGAACCGGTGGCGGACGCGGCGGAGCTTATGCCGCCGGTCAGCTTCTCGCTCTCAAAGGATGAGCGCGCAAGCAGCCCGGAGGAAAATCCCGAGGCATATCTTCCGGAGCTCCCCGGGAGCGAAGGGCCGGCCGGGGCGTTCGGAATGCCGGAGAGCGGCGGGCCGGCCGAGGGGTTCGGGCAAGCTTCTTCTTCGTACGAGCCGCTTCGAACCGATGTCGGGACGATGTATGCCGCGCCCCGGACGGCGGAAACGCCGGCGGGCTCTGACGGGCTCTCTGAAGACCCGGACACGCCTCCGGCCTCTTAGGGATATCTTAATTCCCGAAGGCTTTCCAGCTTTAAGCTCCATAAGCTTTGAGGGCGGTCTGCCTAAGAGCAGACCGCCCTCTTCTCTTCATAAAAAAGCCGTGCGGCTTTTTCGGAACCGGCTATCGTTCAAAAAAAGAGAACCGCGTCGACCGCGGTTCTCTTTTTTTTGAGCAATAAACATATGTCAGCTTCAGGCATCTGCTTCATTCTTGTCCGTGGCGTTTCCGGCGGCGATTTCGAAGGGAATCCTTCGCTCCATAGTGACCTTCTTAGCAAAGATCGTGAACGCAGCGGACATCGACAGCCCCATGCATTTGCATGTGCTTTCCATCTCGTGTTTGAGATTCTCATCCATCCGAAAATTAACGAGTACCTGTGCCATCTTTCAACCCTTTCCCCAGAGTGGCCAAACTGCCGCCCTCTCTTGCCCCGACAAATGCCGCCGAACTGTTAGGATTTGTCATCGAAGGAGGTAAACACCAGCTCTTTTGTCAACATCTTCTATGCAACTTTCGGCTCTTTGGCACAATCTGACTTATTCTTTTAAATATTATAGACGATTCTTTTTTTAGTGTCAATCATTCCAAACGAAAATCTTACAATTTTTTTAACTATTTTTTTGTCAGCCAACCGGATTTTTTTATGTATTTTAACGAAAAACTTCGGCGGTGATTTTCTCTTTCCTTCCCGACGCGCCCGCTGCCGTCCGCGCGAAGCCGCCTTCGTCAAAGGCCCGGCCCGGACGGATCGGCGCTTCCGAAAGGCGGAATAGATATTTTCAATGCGTAATATTATATATTTATTTCTTGCATTTTTCTTTTGTTCATGCTAAAATATATTTTGTTGCGGGGGCGTAGCTCAGTTGGGAGAGCGCTTGAATGGCATTCAAGAGGTCATGGGTTCGACTCCCACCGTCTCCACGAAAAAAGAGGTTCGATCTTTCGAACCTCTTTTTTTCGTCTCCGGAACCTACCGGTGCTGAGCTTTAGGTCAATCATTTTTTTATGTGACTGCGATATGGTTAATCAGGCGGCGGGCAGAATTATCGTTACCACTTTAAATTCGTGATTGAGCAAATCTTTTACAGATCTTTTTCTACGCGAATACAGGTGAAGACTTCTCCGTAGGTGATACGGCTTTTATCTACGCGATAGCCCATTTTTTCATAAAAACCGACCGCCGAATCCCGGGCATCGAGAATGCATTTGTTTCCTCCCAGCTCGCGAATCCAGTTTTCAGCCTCCTGCACGGTTCTGCGTCCCAGGCCCAGCCCCCGGTAATCCTCCAGAACAACCACACGGCCAACCATCCAGACCCGCTGATCCACCGGAACAAGCCGGCAGGTCGCTACCGGGAATTCTTTATCCTTAAGCACGATATAACGGGTATCCGGGGTATCGAAGCGGTCAAATTCCTGACTTGCCGTAATATGATACTGCCTTGCCATCGCCTGGATTCGGACATAGTAAGCGCCGGTCTGCTCAGCCAGCGTTGTTGCCCGAACCACGCGGATTGCCTTCTCATCAAAGTTATATTCCTCGAGCGAAGGGACGTGTTTCGCTGCCTCCGCCAAAACCGCGCCGACCCGCGTAGAATACGGCACCGTTCCCGGCCTGAGAACACCTGCCGCGGCAGGATTCGCGGATACGGCTTCCGCACCCCCGAGCGGATCGGACATCGCGGCGTCCCCGGCCGCGCCGGACATCGCGGCATTCCCGGCCGCGCCGAACATCGCGGCATTCCCGGCCGCGCCCGCCAGGACAGCCTCCGGTCCTTCTTTGGCAGCGCCATCCGCCGAAGCCGAGGCCAAAGCGTGCTCGACTCTCTTCTGCGACCGTTTCACGTGGCGAAGGACGGTGCCCTTGAGCGTATCGTTATGCTGCTCCCGCTCCGTCATCCGCTGATATTCCTCAACAAAACCCGCGGAAATAATGCCTGTCGGGATCGCTACCGCGCCTACGCCGAGGAACGTGATGACCGCGCCCATTAAGCGCCCGACCCGGGTAATCGGATAAATATCGCCGTAGCCGACCGTAAAGATGGTATTCAGGCTGTACCAGATCCCCGAAAACGCATTTTCAAAAAGCTCCGGCTGCGCCTCGTGCTCCGCGCTGTACATGCAGAGCGAGGAGGCAAAGAGAAGGATGAGAAGAATGAAGATCGACGAGATGAGCTGATTCCTTTTCCGATAAATGACAGAGGCGATCACATTAAAGGAATCATAATAAGCGTTCAGACGGAACAAATGAAAAATGCGTACGACACGGAGAATGCGAAATACCGCGAAGCCTTCCAGAAAGAAGAACGGCAGAATGGTCAAAAGATCCACGATCCCATCGAAGGAGACCAGGAAGCGGAGCCTGGCCTTCAGGGGAGGCAGCTCATCGTAGAGCTCCGTCGCCGTGTAAATTCGCAGCGCATACTCCACCATGAAGAAAACAAGCGTGGCATATTCAATGGTCAAAAAAAGCGGCATAAAATCCGCGAGCGTGTCGAAGGTCTCCAGGAAAAGAACCGTGATGTTCAGGAAGATTGCCGCGACCAGACAATAGTCAAAAGCCCGGCTCGGCCAGTCTTCCTGATTTCCGATGGAGATGATCTCGAATATTCTCTGTTTCACACTCTTCATCGCGTTCTCTCCAGTCTCCTTTGGCACTTTATGATGCCGGGGGAAAGGCCCCCGATACGGATTTCTCCGCGCTTTTATTTCACATATTCAGGCAGATCCCAGGGTCAAAAACCGTATGCAAGCATCTGTTTTGTGATCCTGGGACCCTGGTATCATGATTAATTCTCATAGTTCGCAGCCTGATCATCCGGTGTTGTCATTCTGAGGAGCGAAGCGACGAATATAGACTGCGAAGTATGCGTTAATTTTTGAAGCTGTGGATCGGGGCGGGGATGCGGCCCTTCCGGTTGACAAAGGCCTCGCATCCGAAGCTGTTGACGGGCATGATGGGCGCGGCACCCAGCAGTCCGCCGAATTCGACCCGGTCGCCCACGCCCTTCCCGATCGCCGGGATGATGCGGACGGCGGTGGTTTTCTGGTTGATCATGCCCAGGGCCATCTCGTCGGCGATGATGCCGGCGATCGTCTCCTCCTTCGTGTCGCCAGCGCCCCGGCCTCCACGGCCTCGATCATTCCCTGATCCTCGCTGACCGGGATGAACGCGCCGGAAAGCCCGCCGACATAGGACGAGGCCATCACGCCGCCCTTCTTCACCTGGTCGTTAAGAAGCGCGAGAGCCGCCGTCGTGCCCGGCGCGCCGGGATGCTCCAGGCCGATCTCCTTTAAAATATCCGCGACGGAATCCCCGACGGCCGGCGTCGGCGCCAGCGACAGGTCCACGATCCCGAAGGGAACGCCGAGGAGCCGGGAGGCTTCCTTCGCCACCAGCTGGCCCACGCGGGTGATCTTGAAGGCTGTTTTTTTGATCGTCTCGCAGAGCATCTCAAAGTCCGCGCCGCGGCAGCTTTCGAGCGCGTGCTTGACGACCCCGGGACCGGAGACGCCGACATTAATCACCGCGTCTCCCTCCGTGACCCCGTGGAAAGCCCCGGCCATGAACGGATTGTCGTCCGGCGCGTTGCAGAAAACCACAAGCTTCGCGCAGCCCAGAGAATCCCTCTCCTTCGTCCGCTCCGCCGTCTCCTTCACGATGTGTCCCAGAAGCCGCACCGCGTCCATATTGATCCCCGTCCGCGTCGAGCCGACATTTACCGAGCTGCAGACGCGGTCCGTCACGGCCAGAGCCTCCGGAATCGACCGGATCAAAAGCTCATCGGCATTTGTCATATGCTTGGAAACCAGCGCGGAATAACCGCCAAGGAAGTTGACGCCCACATCCTTCGCGCACCGGTCAAGCGTTTTCGCAATCCGGACAAAGTCCTCCGGGGATTTGCAGGCCGCGCCGCCCACCAAAGCGATCGGCGTCACGGAAATCCGCTTGTTGACGATGGGGATGCCGTAGGCCGACGAGATCCGCTGCCCGACCTTCACGAGATCCTTGGCCCGTGCGAGGATCTTCACGCGGATATTCCGGCAAAGCTCCTCAAGATCGCTCGAAATGCAGTCGAGGAGGCTGATGCCCAGCGTGATCGTCCGCACATCCAGGTTCTCATGTTCAATCATTGCATTTGTTTCGTTAACTTCAAGGCTCGTAATCATGGCTTTCTCCGTAAAAGTCAAAGCCGCCGCCAGGGAAGCGGCTTCGCGTCGCTGCCCGGCCCGGTTGGGAGCATACCCCCGCGTCCCGGGCGGATTTCAGGCAGCAATCATCAAGGTCTATGCGCTGGCCGCGTCCCGGGCGGATTTCAGGCAGCAGTCATCAAGGTCTATGCACTGGCCGCGTCCCCCCGCGTCACGGGCACATTTTCCTGCTTCTTCAGATCCTGTGCATCATTTCAAAGATACCCTCGTGCTGCACATGGATGTCGACGCCGATCTCCTGCCCGATCTGGTGAAGCTCGTGCCGGACCTCCTCGGTCGTTTTGTTCGAGGTTGAGGTGTCCGCGATCATCATCATGTTAAAATACCCGCCGACAATCGTCTGGGAGATATCCAGAATATTGACCTGATTATTTGCCAGATACGTGCAGACCTTGGCAATGATCCCAACCGCGTCCTTCCCGACGACCGTAATAATTGTTTTCTGCATATTTCCTTCCTTTCCCGACGCAAATGTGGATATTTGTTGTCTGACAGCTCGTTTCTTCGCTTCAGACGGGGCTGTTTTTCGGTTCTTCTGTATATATTTGAAGCATGATGTTCGGATCATATCCTCGAATATCGGCGGTCTTGTCCGAAATCCGGCAAGCCCGGATCCTGATTATTCGGATAAGAGCGCTGTTTTCGGACGGTTTTGTCCGAAATCAGAAGAAACTATGCCCTGTCACCAGCCGTTGCAAAAGCTTTTTTTGGCATCTTCTTCACCAGTTCACCGCGGCGCTGGGTTCATCCCGTCCCGCGATCGTGATCTCAAAATCTCCGGCCTTATAGGGATTGTCCCCGAACGTGACCTCCGTGCAGACCGTCTCATAGGCCAGCGCTTCATAATTATTTTCCTTAGACAAATGTCCGAGGAATACGTGGCGGATCCCGTCGTTCAGAAGCCGGCCCAACAGCTGCCCGCTGGTTTCATTGGACAAATGCCCGTGGTCGCTAAGGATTCTTCTTTTCAGATAATAGGGATACGGCCCGGTCTCCAGCATACGGACGTCGTGATTGGCCTCCAGAAGAAGCACATCCAGATTTTCGAGGTTTCTGACGATATAGTCCGTGTAGCAGCCCATATCCGTCGCAACGGCGGCAGATTTTCCCCCGCACTCGATCCGAAAGCCTACCGGCTCCGCCGCGTCATGCGGGATTTCAAAGGGCCTGATCAGCAGGTCTCCGACGGCAAATGCTTCGTCCGCGTGGATGATCCGCAGAAGGCCTTCGGGAATCTCCCCGACCTGTCTGTTTTGCTTAAGCTCCCGCGCCGTCCCTTCCGTCGCGTAAATCGGCAGGCCGTATTTTCTGGCGAGGACGCCGACGCCCTTGATATGGTCGCTGTGCTCGTGGGTGACAAGCACCGCGTCCACGTCCCGCGTCGTACGGTCGATGGACGAAAGGCCGCGCTCGATCCGAATGCCGGAAATGCCGGCGTCCACCAGAACCGAGCTGTGTTCACTCCCCGCGTATATGCAATTCCCGCTGCTCCCGCTCGCAATGCTACAAAATTTCATATCAACTCCCGTACAAACCGGCTAACCATATCCTGCCCCGGGAGGCCCAAACCTACGGAAAAACCACTTGCGGCCGACCAAGCCCGCTCAAGCTTCCACCCCGGGAGGCCCAAACCCACGGAAATAGCCACCTGCGGCCGACCAAGCCTTTTCAAGCTTCCGCTCCGGGAGGCCCAAACCTCCGAAAAAGCCACTTGCGGCCGACCTTGCCTTCTCAAGCTTCCGCTCCGGGAGGCCCAAACCCCGAAAATAGCCACCTGCGGCCGATCTTGCCTTTTCAAGCTTCCGCTCCGGGAGGCCAAAACCTACGGAAAAAGCCATTTGCGGCCGATCTTACCTTTTCAAGCTTCCGCTCCGGGAGGCCCAAACCTTGTAAGGAAAGCCAGGCGCGCGTCAATCGCCGCGGCCGTTTCGGAAAAATCTCCGCTGTTATTCAGTCGAAACGTACAGCCAGCCGTATAAGCCTCCTCCGAAAGCTGCGCGGCCATCACACTCTCCGTCCGCCCGTCCGAATAACCACGGCTCTCCCGCAGCCGTCCCGCACGAACATCCCGATCCGCGTAAACATACCACAGATCCTGACAAATGTCCGCATATCCGGACTCAAGAAGGATCGCAGACTCCATCACAAAAAGAGCCTTACCCTCCCGCTCCGCCAAAGCCATGCGTTCTGACACAGCCCTCCGCACCGCCGGGTGAATCACAGCGTTCAAAGAAGCCAGCCGTTCCGGATCCCCGAACACCGCTTCCGCAATCCTCCCCCGATCCAAAAAACAGCCAAACGCAGTCTTCGAAGCTTCTTCCGGCAGACACTCCGTTCCCGGTTGCTCTTCCTCTTTCGGAAAATGCTCCGTTCCCGATCGCTCTTCCTCTTTCGGAAAATGCTCCGTTCCCGATTGCTCTTCCTCTTTCGGAAGATGCTCCGTTCCCGATCGTCTTTCCTCAGTCGAGCGGTCCGGCCCTGTCCGAACAACTGCCTCCGGAAACAACCGGCAG
>CACZBB010000096.1 GCA_902779245.1 uncultured Lachnospiraceae bacterium
CCAAGAGGGCGAAAGCCCGGACTGCGAATACAGGCGGCGATGGCGGGAGCTGCGAAGCAGCGGAGCCATCGACTTTTATACATGGTGGCACAGAGTGCGGACTATGTATGCCCGTTTACTCTTCATAAGCCTTTTTGCACTCCTTTGATCAGAAGACGGCCTTCGGCTTCGCCTCCTCTTCGATATACAGCTTCGGATATGCCTTTTTGTCCCGTGCCTTGAGGATGATCGCCACAGCCGCGGAGGCGAATGTCACTCCGAGAATCACGGCCCAGGTCCAGGTTGAGCCGGCGCGGTCGTAAAGCTGCCCGACAAAAAGGTCGACCGCGCCTCCCACGACGGTATAGGCGACGCTCATGATGCCGTTGATCCGTCCGCGGTGGCTGGCAGGAATCCGGGACGAAACATAGGGTCCCTCCGAGACGGTTGAAAAAATCTCACCCCAGGTGAAAATAAGCATGGCAAGGTAGTAGCCCGGGATAAAACCGAGAAGCAGGAGAAAGACCAGGTACCCCGCAAAAACAAGGATCCTGCCGATCACCATCTTTCCCGTGTCGCGTATTCGGGTAAAAAGCTTCGTGATGATGGGCGTAAAGAGGACGACCGTGATGCAGTTAAAGCTCGTTACCGTCCCGAATATAAACGCGCCATCGTCGCCGTGGACGGCGGCCATATCGAGCGGCATGATAAAATTGTACTGCCCGTAAGCGGCCCCGTAAAGGATCGCGCACAAAAGATACAGCAGCAGCAGCGGATTCTCCCGGAGAATCGCGAAAATGCTCGCCCCTTCTTTTTTGGCCTGGTAGGCGGACGCCTCGCCGGTGTCCCTGACCGGCGTGACATCCCTGATCAGCACGGCGATGAGGATCGTCGAGAGTCCGATGGAAATGCCGCTGATCAGGAAGCTGAGCCACAGATAATCCCGAAAGAGCAGACCCGCGATGGTCGGCGAGAGCACGAGGCCGAGATTGCCGCCAAGATATTCCAGAGAATACGCGCGCTCCCGGTCCTTCGTCGCCGAGAGATCGGCAAATAAAGCGTCGTACGCGGGGTATTCCACGTTCTGGAAAAGTCCCGCGATCATAAAGAGTAAAATCGTGCCGATGCCGAGCGGGATGGCCGCGCAGATGAGGAAGCAAAGGACACTGACGCTGTCACACACGACGATGATCCATTTTTTATTTAAACGGTCAGCGATCCTCCCCCCGATCAGCGTCGCCGGCAGCGCAATAACGCTGAAGCCGACGAAATAATACGCGATCTCCCCGGCCGAAAAGCCGAGCTTCTGGCTCAGGATCATCGTCAGGACCGGCCAGATCATGCTCCCGAGATTCGTGACGATCCTCCCGAAAAAGAGAATGTAGATCTCCCGCCTTAGTCCCCGGTATTGATTGATAAGTTTCATTTATGTCACCTCTCGTATGTATTTTTTAAGTCTCCCGTTCACGGCAGCAATCGAAGCATCCGGTATTCCGTCACGAAAAAACCGCGGCTTTTCTGCCGCGGCCACCTTGAAAAACAAAAATGCCGTGGCACAGCTGCCACGGCCCAGTCATCGCACATTTGTCCAATCAGGGCAGCATTCCGCAAACCGAGGTCACCAAAAAACCCTTCTGCCATCCCCATCTTGTCCATTTTCCGTTACCGCCGACGGTAACCATCTTCCTCGATGATTTCCTCACCATCCTTTGGTTTGTACGCTATAATCTACCAGATAGCCCCGTGAATGTCAATGTGCCATTTTAACAATTTTGCCGCCGGACAGCGGCGCGATAAATAACGAAGCCTTCCGCAATTGCATCGCCCTTCGGGCGAAAAGCGGAAGGCAGATCCTTAACGGCCGTTACGCCTCGAAATCCATGCACACACGGGACGCCGTGAAGGGGCGGACCTTGCCGTTGGCCACGGCCACATGCGCGGGATGCACCGCATATCCCTTGAGCGCGGCCTCATCCGTAAAAAGCGAATCCAGCATCAGGTCGCAGTTGGAGCTGGCCAGCGGCTCGGTATTGACCCGGATTTCTAAAAGCCCCGGGATCTGTCCGAGCAGCCCCTCCAGGCCCTCCTTGACCCCCGCCTTAATCTCCATCTTCTCCTCTTTCGAAAACTCGTCCTTAAGCGTCCACAAAATCACATGTCGTACCATTTTTTCCTCCTTATAAAACTCATGGAAACCGTGTTACTCATTTTACTTGTAGCTGTGCAGGCCCGGCAGGAAGGTGTTCACGCCGATGTAGGTGAAGATCACACAGATAAACCCGATGACGGCGAAAACGGCGGCCGCTTTCGCGTTGACGCCCCGGCGCAGCCGAAGATGCAGGTAAACCGCGTAGATGATCCAGGTCACGAGAGACCAGGTCTCCTTCGGATCCCAGGACCAGTAGCTTCCCCAGGCCTGTTCCGCCCAGATCGCGCCGGTCAGGATCGTCAGGGTAAGAAAAAGAATGCCGAGGGATACGCTCCGGTAGCTGATCAGGTCCAGCTTCTCCTTCGCCGGAATGTGCTCGTCAAAAAAGCCTCCCTCCTTCATCTTCTCCCGCAGAAGATAAATGACGGACAGGACAAAAGCCACGCCGAAGCCGCCGTAGGCAATGATCGCCGTCGAAACATGGAAGACGAGCCAGCTGCTCCGGAGCGCCGGCATCACCTCGCGCACCTCTCTCGACTGCATGGCGGCGTAGCCGATGATCAGAAGGATCAGGGGCGCCGCGAAAACGCCGAGCACGCGGAATTTATATTTCAGGATAAAGATCAGGCTGACCAGGCAGAGCGCCCACGCAAAGCTCGTGGCAAATTCATACTGGTTGGTGAGCGGGAACCTCCCCGCGCCGATCCCCCGGCAAATGAGCGTCGCGGTGTGCAGGGCAAGGCCGGCGCTCTGCGCGATCAGCGCGAACGTGGAAAAAACGTCCTTTTTTGCCGCGACAAAGATAAAGTAGAGAACCATGGCGGCAAAATACAGGATCATCACAAGGGTAAGCAGCGTATTTTCGATCTGCAGCATAAAAACCTCTCATTTCATTCGTTATTTTTCCCGCAGGCTTCCTCAAATTTTTCTTTAAAGAGCACGCCGCCCTTTCGCGAGCTGCCATAAACCGTCCATTTTCCGTCGTCCTGCCGCATAGCCCAGAGTTTTTCCTGCTGTAAGTATAAAGCCATAAAGATGCCGATCATGGTAATGAGACCGCCGATCAGGGCAAGGCCGGTGAAACGGTCTTCCTTTACCTGGATCAGTGTGTAGCTGCGGGGATTCGAGAACAACACGGTATATTCATCGATCGTAAGCTCTTCCCCCGCAAGCAGCGTGTTCATGCCCAGGAGCTCGCCCTTGTAATACACCATATAGAGGTAGGCGGGGTTGTTCAGCTCGCCGGAAGCGCTTCGCGGCGCCTCGCCGGCCGGCTGCACATAGTCCGGGTAGAAGGCCCGGAGGTAAATGATCAGCTCCGGCTTGTCCGCGACCGCAAGGAATTCTCCGGCGCAGAGCGCCTCCTTCTGAAGCTCCTTACCGTCCTTTTGCACCGTGACATCCGCGGCCCAGCCCGTGGAATTCTGGTAAAAGGTCCTGCCGAAAAGCTTTGCCGGATTGTTGACCGAAATCTCCGCCGACCGGGAGTCCCCGGAGGCCGGATCGCTCACCGTAATGGCCGCTTTGTACTGCTCCACGGTATCGTCCTCCCGCAGAATCACGTCGAAGGCATCGATCGTGAGGTTCAGGCCGGTTTCGCCGAGCGGCTTCGTCTGCCCCGGAAGGCCGTAGACCGTCGATTCGCTTTTCGTGTACTGCCCCAGCGCAAAGCCCAGGATCAGAAGCAGGATCCCCAGGTGGCAGAACCAGGGTCCCCAGATTCCCAGACCGTTTCTTACAGAAAACAGCATCCCGTTTTCCTCAAAAACCCTCCCGAAATGCAGCTTTCTGAAGATTTCCTTCGGGTTTTCCACGTCGCTTCGGCTGACCGTCGCCGGCGTTTGCAGGTAGCTTTCCGGCTTCCTAAGCCGTTTTGTCCTCTCCACGTTCTTTGGAAAATGCAGGATATTGCAGAACAGAAGGTTGAGGCAGAGCACCGCGCTCAGCAAAACAAACCACCAGCTGTGAAAGGCATCGTCCAGATGAAGTGCCATGATGACGGCTGCCGTTCTCTCGGAATACGCCTCGGCGTACCAGGCAAAGCTCTGTCCCTGCGAGATCAGGCTGCTCAAAGCGCAGGCCAGCGCCAAAAGGACCAGCAGAATGATGGCAAACTTCATCGAAGTCAAAAATTTCCAGATCTTTTTCATGTTTTTATCCGTATAAAGGATTTGCGGGGCCAAACCGCATATGTCTGGCCCCGTAGTCAACGATTTGTTTGCGATATCCTGACGCTTCACGCCGCCCCGAGCATTGCCATGCCTTCGGCGATCTTCGCGTCAGCGGTATCCAGGCAGTGGAAGGCCAGCTCCGAGTTATGAGCGCCTTCGGCATTTTCCACATAGCAGTAGTCAAAGAACCACTGGGCTTCGCGGTAGACCTTCCGGACCTCGCTTAGCTTCTCCTCGCTCATCTCTCCCTTCGCGACCGCGTCCGCGAGCGCGTCGTTGAAGGCCGCAAGCTTGTTGCCCACCTCGGTCTCCCGGGCCGTCACGCGGTCCTGGAGCCTGTGGACAAAGTTCACCATATCCGTATCCTGGTGGCACTGGGCACAGCTCTCAAGGAGAGTTTTGTTCTCCAGCGGGCTTTCCAGGTTGTGGCTGTGGTAAACATTGCCGTCCTCGTTCCGCTCGATCGCCATATGGCAGTCCGCGCAGTTGAGGAGTGCGGCATGCTTGCCCTGAAGGAAGGTCTCCATCTCCGGATGCTGTGCTTTCAGAAGCTGAGCCCCGGTGCTCTCCTGCGTCCAGTCGGAGAAGCCCATCTCGTCATAGTATGCAAGGATCGCCTCCGGCGTCATTTCCGCGACGCTGGTGAAATAATATTCGATATGGCACTGCCCGCAGGAGAGCGTCGACGGATCGATGGCCTTCGCGTTGTCTCCCAGCGCCTTGTCCACATACGAATGCGTGATCACGATCCGGCCGCCGTTGCCCGCGTCGTTCCCGTGACAGTTATAGCAGCTGATGTTTTCCTCCATCAGCGCCATGGCCTCTTCGAAGGGAATGGTGTAGGCCCCGACGCCCATGTCGTTCACAAGCTTGGTGAAGTTTGGTGTCTTGCAGGTCAGGCAGTTCGCGTTCGGATGCGGACGCTCCGTTTTGGCGACATCCTCAAGCGTATATTCATGTCCCCGGGCGCTGCCGTAATCCTTCGCGAAGCCATAGCCCTCATAAATGTTGACGAGGTAAGGATCCTGCTCCAGATAGGAGGTCACATAGCTGTTTTTCCTGTTGTCTCCCATGGTCGCCACGATCTCCGGGTAAACCACCGCCCAGTCCGAGGCCTTGACCGTGCCGTCCTTACCGGTGGCCGCCGGGGCGTCCGCCTTAAGATACTCGATGTCTTCTCTTGAAAGAGGTCCCAGCTCGCCGCGGTTTTTGATGAAATACTTTACATCCCCCTTCGCGAGAAAACCGCCGAGAAGGAGAACCGCGCACACCACAAGCGCGAGGGCGATAACCGCTTTTATAATTCTCGATTTCTTATCCATACCCTATCCTCCTTTCCATAGTATGATTCAGACTTTTTGTTTCTGGTCACACGGTGACCAGAAACGAAGGCGTTTTGCCATGAAATCGCCCTGCGGGCGATGACACGCCTCCGTGTACAGAAAACAGTCCATGCCAAACAGCGACGCGCAGCTAGTCCTTTAGGGCGAGTGTTTGGCACGGGAGTGGCTTGTAACGACTTTTTATCCCTGCCGCGGCGGGAGGATGACCTTCACTGGGCACTTCTCCGCGCACTTCCCGCACTGGATGCATTTGTCATAGTCCACATGGGCAAGATTGCCTTCCACGGCGATGGCGTCGGATTCGCACTGCCGCACGCATAAACTGCAGCCAATGCACCCCGCCGTACAGACCTGTTTGACCACCGGACCCTTGTCCCTGTTTGAGCACTGCACCGCGACCCGCTTCGCCACGGGCTTGATCTCGATCAGATGCTTCGGACAGGCTTTCGCGCAGAGACCGCAGGCGATGCATTTTCCTTCATCGACCACGGCCACGCCGTTCACGACGTGGATCGCGTTCTCCGGGCAGACCGCCGCGCAGCTACCCAGCCCGACGCAGCCATAGTCGCACTCCGTCAGCGAAAGCCCCGCGTTGACCGCCGCCCGGCAGTCCCGGATCCCGACGTAGGTGCCGTGGTTTTTCGTCACCTCGCAGCTGCCCTTACAGCGGACAAAAGCGGCTTTCTTTTCCGTCGCCCCGGCGGTCACGCCCATGATCGCGGCAACCTTCTCGGCCACCGGGCCGCCGCCGACCGGGCAGCCGTTGACCGGCGCTTCCCCCGCGGCGACCGCCGCCGCCAGGGCGTCGCACCCCGCGTACCCGCAGGCTCCGCAGTTGTTGCCCGGAAGCTCGGCGCGGACAGCCGCCTCGCGCTCATCCACTTCCACCTTGTATTTGTTTCCGATAAAGACCAGCCCCGCGCCGACGATCGCGCCGATGACGGTGATGGCAATCGTTGTAATGATAATGATCTGCATTTTTCGTATCCCTTCCTCTCGTTCACCATGTAATTCCCGAGAATCCCATGAACGCGACGGACATCAGAGCCGCCGCGATGAGCACCACCGGGGCTCCCCGGAAGGGCTTCGGAATGTCCTCCTCGCGGATCCTGGAGCGGATCCCGGCCAGAAGAACGATCGCGATTGTATACCCGACCGCCGTCCCGAAGCCGGCAAATACGCTCTGGAGAAAATCATAGTCGTTCTGAACATTTGTCAGGGCAACGCCGAGCACCGCGCAGTTGGTGGTGATCAGGGGAAGGTAGATGCCCAGAGCCTTGTAAAGGGTCGGCGAGGTCTTCTTCAGGAACATTTCCACGATCTGCACCAGAGCCGCGATGATCAGGATGAAGACGATGGTCTTCATGTAATCAAGGTTAAAGGGCTTCAGCAGGAAGGTGTAAAGAAGGTTCGCCACGGCCGAGGCGATGGTGATGACGAAGATGACCGCCCCGCCAAGGCAAAGCGAGGGCTTGATCTGCCGCGATACGCCAAGGAAGGAACAGATGCCAAGGAACTGGTTCAAAACCACGTTGTTGATGAGCGCCCCGGCGATGATGATCAGTATCAGCTCTTTCATGCGTTCTCACTTCCTTTCGCCGTTTTTTTCTCGCAGGGAGCCTGGCACGCGGCACAGCCGCCGTCACACCCGTCGCTCTCGACGAGCTTGCGCTGTCTGGTCTTGATGCCAATCGCGTTCATGATCGCCACGAAGAAAGCGATCACGAGGAACGCGCCCGGGGGCTGCGCGAAGATGCCGATGGGCGGCACGGATTCCGGAAGCACCTGGACGCCGAAGGCCGTCCCGCTTCCGAGGACCTCGCGCACAAGGCCCGCCAGCGTGAGGGCGAGGGTGAAGCCAAGGCCCATGCCCAGGCCGTCCATCACCGAGAGCCAGGGCTTGTTTTTGTTCGCGTAAGCCTCGGCGCGGCCAAGGATGATGCAGTTCACGACAATCAGCGGGATATAAATTCCCAGCGCCTCATAGACGGACGGCAGGAAGCCTTCCATCAGGAGCTCGGTCACCGTTACCAGGGAGGCGACAATGACGATGTAGGCCGGAAGCCGCACCTCATCCGGGATCACCTTCCGAAGAAGCGAGATGATCAGGTTGGAGAGGATCAGGACCGCCGTGGTGGAAAGGCCCATGCCGATGCCGTTGATGGCCTGCGTGGAGACCGCCAGGGTCGGGCACATGCCGAGCATGAGCACCAGCGTCGGGTTTTCTTTTATTATACCATTATACAGACGTTCAAGGGAAGGGTTCATTTTCTTACTCATGCCGCGCCTCCTTACTTCATATAGGTGTTGATGAAGTCAAGACCCGCGTTCACGGCGTTGACGACCGCGCTGGAGGTCACCGTCGCGCCGGACAGGCTGTCGATCTCGTTGTCGGCCGAAGATCCGCCCTTCACAAGATTGAAGGAGGAGACGTTCTTTCCGGCAAACTGTCCCTTGAAGGCGTCCGAATCCGCCAGCATGCCAAGACCCGGCGTTTCACTGAGCTTCGTGAACGAAATGCCGTTGATCGTGCCGTCGGGAGAAACGCCGAGAGCCAGGGTGATATCGCCGTCGTTGCCGTCGCCGGAGGTCACGCTCACGGCATAACCCACGACCTTCTCGTCTTTATCCACCGCGGCAAAGGCTTCATTAATATATACTTTCCCGTAGGCCGATCCGTACACGCCGCCGGCCAGATTTTCAATCTCGGCATCCGCGCCAGCGGTTCTGTTGAAATGATCGGCGTCCGGGCACACCGCAAGATAGGCTTTGGCTTTCGCGGCTTCCTTCTGCGCATCGATGGAGTCCTTCGTCAGCGTGTACACGCCGCTCAGCGCAAGGCCGGCAAGAAGCGTGATCAGCGTCAGCGCGATGACCGGCTTCGGGATCCGCTTGTAGAAGGGCTTCTTCTCCTTCTCCTCAAGACCGGCGAGAGCATGTTTGCGGTAAGCTCTGGGCTTCGGAACAATGTAGAGATCGATCAGCGGCGTAAGAAGGTTGCCCATGATGATCGCGTAGCTGAAGGAGTCGGCATTGGAGCCGAACACGCGGAAGATCCCGCCCAGAACGCCGATGGTCACGCCGTAGACGGTCTGGCCCAGACGGCTGACCGGCGAGGTCGTGTAGTCGGTCGCCATGAAGAACGCGCCGCTCACCACGCCGCCACCGCACAGATGCGCCGCGAGGAACATCGGGTCAAAGCCCTGACCGCCGAAAAGGCCCATAAAGAGCACGAAGGAGATCAGGATCGAGAAGCAGATCTGTCCGTGGATGATATCCAGCACCCAGAGAACAAGGCCGCCGGCCAAAAGCGCGAGGATGCTGCTGCCGATGATGCCGTTGCTCGTGCCGAGGAACATCTCGGTAACGTTCACGGGCTTCCCGGCTTTCAGAATCGCCATGGGCGTTGCCGAAGAAACCCCGTCGATCTCAAAGGTCGTCATGGCCTTACCGAACGAGATCAGCAGGAAGCACCGCGCCGCCAGGGCGGGGTTCATAAAGTTCTTCCCCAGCCCGCCGAAGCAGCATTTGACGACGAAAATGGCGAAAATACCGCCGAGGATGGGGATGTAGATCGGAACCGCCGGCGACAGGGTCAGCGCCAGCACAAGGCCGGTCACCACCGCGCTCCCGTCCTTCCAGGTATCGGGGCGATGCGCGATCTTGTCAAAGACGAATTCCGTGAGCACGCAGGAAATGACCGAGGCCAGGATGATCCACAGAGCCCGGAGGCCGTAGGCGTAGACGCCCACCGCCGCCGCCGGCAGAAGCGCCAGCGAGACGACCATCATGATAAACGGCGTAGTCCACCGGTCGCGGACATGCGGGCTCGAAGAGACGTTCAATGTTGGTTTCATTTTTTACCTCCCGCCGCCTGCGCGCGCTTTTTCGCCATGATCTCGGCCTTCGCCTGCTTGAAGATCTGCGTAAGCGGGCGTTTTGCCGGGCAGATGTACGCGCACGACCCGCACGCGATGCAGTCCAGCCCGTACAGCTTCACCTCAAACCGTTCCTCGTTTCCGGCTTCCCAGGCCTCCGCCATCATCTGCGGCATCAGGCCCTGCGGGCAGACCGTCGTGCAGCGCCCGCAGCGAAGGCAGGCCGTCATCTGCAGCTGCGCCTTCTCCACCGGGTCGCTGGCCAGAATCGTGATGCCGTTCGTAGTCTTGACCACCGGGACATCGATGGAGCTCATGGCAAAGCCCATCATGGGGCCGCCGGCAAGCACCTTTTTCGGTTCCTTTCCGCCCCTGAAGCCCCCGGCATATTCAATAATTTCCGCGACGCTCGTTCCGTCCGGGACGATCAGGTTCATCGGGCGCTCAACACCCTCGCCGGTCACCGTGAGGACGTGCGTAAACAACGGTTCGCCGAAGCAGACCGCCCGCTGCACCGCGTACACGGTGCCGACGTTCTGGACGATGCAGCCGACATCCGCCGGCAGGCTCTTCACCGGGAAATCGACCCCGGCGACCGCCTGGATAAGGCTGCGCTCGCCGCCCTGGGGGTACTTCGTGTGAAGCGGAAGGACCTCGATGTCCTTCTTCCCCGCGGCGGCTGCCTCCATGGCCGCGATCGCTTCCGGCTTGTTCTCCTCGATGCAGATGACGCCTTTCGCGCCGGGGAAGAGCCCCACGAGGATCTGCAGGCCCTCAACGATGTCTCCCGCCTTCTCGCGCATCAGATGGTCGTTTCCGGTAAGGTACGGCTCGCACTCCGCGCCATTGGCAATAATATAGCGGATTGCGTCCGGATTTTTCGGGGCAAGCTTCACGTGCGTCGGAAATCCCGCGCCGCCGAGGCCGACGATGCCGGCCGCCTTGACCGCGGCAAGGATCTCCTCCTTCGATAGTTTTGCCGGATCGCGGCGATCCCCGAAGCCCTCGGCTTTCGTGAACTGGCCGTCGTTCTCGACCACGACGCACTCCAGCAGGGCACCGGAAATGCTGCGCCGTTTTTCCACAGCCTTGACCTTGCCCGAACAGGAACAGATCACGTTGGCGGATACAAAACCGTCCGCCTCGCCGATCACCTGTCCGGCAAGCACGCTGTCTCCCTTTTTGACAACTGCCCGCGCAGGTTTCCCGATGTGCTGCGAAAGCGGAAAGACCATCTCCCCCCTCGGGAGAAAGCTGGTCAGCTTCGCGTCCCGGCTCAAGGCCTTGGCATCATCGGGGTGAACCCCGCCGAAGAATGTTTTTTTCACTCTCCTGCCTCCTATTCCTAAAAAATGACTGTTTCAACTCATATACTATACCGAAAAAGATTGTTTCTGGCAAGAGCGAAGTATATGTGATATAAATATAAGTAATTGGATACTGTTCACCCTGCTCGTCAAAAGCGGGCTTCCCGCACCATTTTAAAGGTGGAAAAACGATATGAAAAAACGACTCCCCATCAATCTTGCCGCGGCCGTGCTTGCGATCTTTCTCCTTGCGCTTTTCACGGCCCATCCCGCCCATGCGTCGTCAAAGACAAGCCTTGTCACGGCCAATGGCCAGCTTGCGGAGAATTTCACGCTGACGATGAAGCAGACCCGCTTCCCCTACCGGGGCGGTGCTCGGATCGTCCCGAAATTCACCCTGAAATACAAAAAAACGACCCTCGTGGAGGGCCGGGATTTCAAATTCTGGACGACCAACGCAAAGGCCGTCGGCACGGCGACGCTTTCCATCCGGGGCCTCGGGCGTTTCCAGGGCACCTGCCGCGTCCCCTACGCCATCATTCAGCGGGCCGCGAAATACCTCTCGGCAAAGGTCTCCGCTCCCACCTTTAAAGCGACCGGAAAGCCAATCACGCCAAAGGTAACGATCACCTACAAGGTTGGAAATAAGACAGTTACGCTCAAAAATACCCGGGACTACCAGCTCACCTATAAAAACAACGTCGCCCCCGGCACCGCGAAGGTGATCGTGCGGTACAAAGGGAATTATTGCGGAAAAAAGGCGCTGGCATTTACCATCCGGACCGGAACGCTCCCCGTGAAGACCGTCCTTGCCGCGTCCGCCGGCACGGTTTTGGCCGATTCCGTCATCGACTTCAAGAACCTTCCCGCCTACTTCAGGCAGACCAGGATCGTCGAAGGGGATGCCGTGTACGATCGCATCATCGGGAAATCCTATCGCGAGAATCCCGATATCGACCTGTCCGAGCTTCGGTACCTCAAGGTCCTCCACCGGAATTACAAAGGGAAGATCCAAGTCGGCGAGATTGTGTGCAACGTGACCATCGCGCAGGACCTGCTTGATATTTTCCTTGAGCTCTTTGAAGTCGACTACCAGATCTACTCGATGGTTCTTGTGGACGCTTTCTGGACCGGCGAAGGCCTGTCGACCGACGAGGCCTCGGTGCGGGCGAACAACACGAGCTCCTTCAACTACCGGAGGGCTTCCGACTCGCCCAACCTCTCGAACCACGCCCTCGGGAAGGCCATCGATGTCAATCCGCGCCACAATCCCTATGTCGTATTCGGCCCGAACGGCTGGGTGACAGACCCATACATCGCCTACACCGCCAATGAGACCGGGTACATTGAGCCCGAAACCCGTCCCTACGCTCCCCACGCGATGACATCCTCCGACGCCTGCGTCCAGGCCTTCAAACGCCGCGGCTTCACCTGGGGCGGCGACTGGGGAGGTACCAACCTCGATTACCAGCATTTTGATAAGCTCTGAGGCGTCTCTTTCGCATTCAGCGCAGTACGCCCGTCCTGCGGATCCGGCGGCCGACAAGGAGCGCAAGGATGAGCTTGCCGATGTCGGGGATGATGAAGGGAAGGACGCACCAGCCGAGAACCGTTCCGAGTGAGACCGCGCCGTTCTGGCCGATATATACAAACATAAACCAGGCCGTACCGATCACGTAGCAGAGGAGCAGCCCCAGAAAAAGCGTGAGCGCTTCCCCCGCGA